>JBEPXU010000063.1:0-10106 GCA_041641735.1 Ectothiorhodospiraceae bacterium | reverse complement strand
CCAAAAGGCAAGACTAATCGCGAGTGAACAGAGAATAAAAAGCCACCACCACCCATGCCGACTCAGTGCTCTGGCCACGAAGGCCCACACCACAAACAGGCCGGCCAGATTCATCATCAGGTGCGCCCAACCAAGATGGACCAGGTGCGCGGTGAACAGGCGCCATAACTCCCCCTCCCCAAGCGCTGCACGGTCATAACGAAACAGCAGCGAGGCCGGTTCACCCCAAAGCCTCAGCAACAGCGCGATAATGGCCACTATCAGGGGGAACTGCCATTCCCGCCATATTCCCGCCAGTGTTATCCCTCGTATTTGCATGTTCCCCTAGAGCTTCCCCTATAATGTCGGTGTTATACTCGGTTATACGAACAGCAAATGGACAGGTTACAGTGCGCTCGCTGATCCTTTACACATGCCTGCTCTGGTCACTTATCCCTGTTTCCGGCATCGGCGCGGAACAGGCTGTCGACCCGGCACTCAAGCAGCGTTTGATTATCGCTCTTTCAAAAAATGACGGTTTCGAGGACCGCTTCGATGCCGAGGTATGGCTGCTCGACATGTCGAGTCGTCTGGAGAAGGTTCTGCCCGATGAGCAACGTCGCCTGGAACTGCTTCGCCACATCCACAATGAGGCGGTTCGCGCCGACCTTCCACCTGAACTGGTGCTGTCGGTCATTCAGGTCGAGAGCAACTTTGATCGTTTTGCCATCTCCGAGGCCGGTGCCCGAGGCCTGATGCAGGTAATGCCGTTCTGGCTAAAGGAACTGGGTCGCCCCAAAGACAACCTGTTTGACGTCCAAACCAATCTGCGTTTCGGTTGCACCATCCTGCGCTACTACCTGGATATGGAAAAGGGCAATCGCACCCGTGCCCTGGCACGTTACAACGGCAGTCTTGGCAGCTACCGCTACCCCAATCTGGTCTATGCGGCCCTGCGCGACAAATGGTATCGCTAACCGCAACCTAGCCTGTGCTGAACCCCCGGGGAGTCTCCTCCACCTCAACGGGAGAACACTCCACTACATCCACCTCGGCAGCCGGTGGCCCCTGCCACAACCATCCCTCCAGTGACTCCACTGCTTTATGCTCACCACAGGCCACTACCTCGACACGCCCGTCACTGAGGTTGCGGGCATAACCATTAAGCCCCAGCTCCCGGGCCCGCTGCTGCGTACTGGCTCGGTACCAGACCCCCTGCACCCTGCCGGAGACATGACAACGCAGACAAGCCATCAGCGTAGCGTTACCGAGGCCGTACTGCCAGGCAGTGCGGGTAGTGTCGTGCGAAAGCGGACGGATACCGTAAAGCCGCCGCCCTTTGAGTATGAGTCCATATCGACCGATTCGACCTCACCGTCATGCCGCTTTCCAGCCAGCTCGACCCGAACCGGTTGCCCCGGTTTGAGTGTCGCCACCGCTTCGGCATCGGCAGCAAACCGGGCAATCCGTTCGTCTGCCGCAGCAATAACCAGCTGTGGTTCCGCCCGCAACTGTGTGACCACCGTTTCGCCTGGTTCAACCTTCCGTGCGATCACAATGGCGTCAAAGGGCGCCTTCAACTGGCTGTGATTCAATGCCTGAAGCGCCTGGTGATAACCGGCCCGACCTTGTTGATAGGCCGCATCGGCCTCAGCATAAGCAATCTTCGCCACATTCAGGTCGTGCTCGGCCAACAGAGTCCGGGCATACAGCTCCTTGGACCGCTCAAGCTCTCTGTTCGCCTCCTCGCGCAGCAGTTTCTGGTGTTCAAACGCTGCCCGGCCCTGTTCGACACGTGAACGCAGTGCCCGCTGCTCAAGACGAAGAAGCAGTGTTCCCTTTTTTACGCGCTCACCCGCATTAACAGGCACCGAATCCACCACGCCACTCGTCGCGGTACTCAACTCAGTTCGTTGTGCCCAATCGACGACTGCATCCCAGGCCGCTCCTGCAATGCCCGGGAAGCATAGAGCAAACAGAAACAGGCTCTTTATGACCGTACCATTCATTTAGCCACTCCTTTCAGTGCCATCCTCGCCGACGTCTGCTTTATCCGCCTCAAGCAATTGATCACCCGTTAGCGCACGCAGGCGCTCCCAGGCAATGGCGTAATCATAGTTATTTCTGGCAAGTTCCAGTTGTGCCTCACTTAGACGCACCATGGCATCACCCAAATCGGCCTTAAACTCCATCTCATAATTCGCACGACTACGGTCCAGATAGAGATCACGGTAGTCCTGCTCGCTATAGGCCTTCTCGCGTTTCAGCTTCAGGCTTTGCAACTCCAGCCACAGATCAAGCACCCGTTGACGCAATGTATAGCGTGCCTGCTCCAGGCTGGCCTGGATCTCATAGACATCCGCCCGCTTTGCCGCCACTGCCGCATCCACCCGGCCACCGGTATAAAGTGGAATTTCCAGATAAACACCTGCCCGCCAGCGATCGCTTGAACCAAGTTCACGGGAATAGTCCGAGGCCTCCAATTCACCATCGATACGGGGAGAGCCGCTGGACCGCGCCGCCTGGACACGCTGTTGCGCTGCAGCAAGTTCTGACTCCAGCGCCTGAATTTCGGGATTCTGCTTCAGGGCAACGGCAACCAGCTTTTCATATTCGGGCACCTTGCGTCGATGAGTACCCAGATCCGGGCGCTGTAATTTAGAGGGCAACATCCCGGGACGATTAAGGAGATTGGCAAGGCGCGCACGGGTCGCGCGCTGTCGGGCCTCACTGAGATTGAGTTGGGTGCGTACCGACTGATATTCACTCTCCAGTTTGAACACTTCGATATCCGAGGCCTGCCCCATCTCCTGACGGTTACGTAGACGGTCAAGCGCAATATAGCTCACCGCCAATGCCTCATTGTTCTTGGCGTAGGTCATGTCCGCCAGCAAGACATCAAAAAAGGCCCGCATAATAGTAACGCGACGCTGCAGCACTGCCGCTTCATAACGTTTCTCGGAACCCGCTTCGCTCTGCATCGCCGCACGACGCTGTGCCTCAGTATACCCAAAATCATACAGCGGCTTTCTTACAAACAGACTCAGCTTATGGTCGTCCGTCACCGTGTCATCCTCGGCAATAGAGGGGGGCTGTACCCAGCGCGCCCGTCCCTCAATGCTCACCGAGAGCGCATCATTGGCTTCAGCACTCTTTAGCTCTGCCTCTGTACGGGCCTGGGCAGCTTTCTGGCTCTGCACAGACGGATGAGCTGTATCTGCAAGGGAGAGGGCGTACTCCAGTGTGAGGGGTTCTGGCAACGATTCGGGTTCAGCGGCCAACAGGGGCACACCGCCGAGTGCCAGCAGGAGTATCCCCGAAACCAGACGCACCGTCACGAAACCTGCAATCCGCATCAGCACTCCAATCAGTCGCGGTGTTGGCGCTTATACCGGGTGAAGCTCGTTTCTTTATACTGCCCTTCTGCAACGTAATGCCCCATCAGCAAAAACTCCTCTGCGCTGGAGGTTCGCCCGGTATGGCGGTGAACCAATTTGCCATCGAGGTCAAAAAACGCAATCACCGGTGTTGCACGCACGCGATAATCCTTGAATGCGAAGTCCTTTTGCGACTTGGTTTCACCTTTGAAGGTGGTGATCTGGATATCACCTTCGATATCAACCGGAAACTGCAGAAAGTCCTTACGGTAATAGGCTTGGACTTCAGGCTGGTTGAGCACGTTTTGTTTCATCCAGTGACAAAAGGGACATTCATCCATTTCGAAGAAGATCATCACCCCTTTCTTACCTTCATCCCTGGCGTTCTGCAGCTCCTCGGAAAAATCACCGAAGGTATCGTTGAAGAAATAGCTATAGGGATCCCGTGGCCCCTCCGCTGCAAAAACAGCAGCGCTATGGAAGGCCAGAAGGGCAAACAGGAGTTTGACCGCTTTTTTGTACATTATGTTCTCCTCCAGGGGGGTGGACGTCGACGGTGAAGCAGCACTACTTGGTGTTGTTGGCGATATACTCTTCCAGCATATCAGACGTTACCTGACCTACCTGCATCGCGACCGGCTTGCCGTTCGGGTCCAGCAGGTACGTCGTCGGCAGGCCTGGGACGTCACCGAATAACGTCATGTTATCAGTCATCGGTATTACCGGATAACTCATCATATTTTCATCCACAAATCGACTCAATACCCGGGGAGGCTTCTTCTCCATATTGAAGCCAACAACAACGGCATTGTCATCCTTGTGATTTTCATGGAACAACACAAGTTCGGGGATCTCTTCACGGCAGGGGGGACACCAGGTCGCCCAGTAATTGACCACCACCCACTTACCCCGGTAGTCCTTGAAATTAACCGTATCGCCGTTCAGGTCGACGAAATGCGGACTGGGTTGCGCAGCCTCGACAGCAAGGCCAAATAGCAGCATGGCCATCAGTAAAAAGCCACGAGACGAAACCGATGCGCTGTGCTTTCTCATATCCCACCCATTAAAAAATAATAAAAGATTACGCACTAAGAATATTGATCACAAATTAACCTAAAAGTTCCTTCGTGCTCCCCCCAGATAATACTTGCCTAACTGATGGTTCGGACCCAAAAGGATCCGGTACGAGGTCTTGCGTCACTGACAGTATCGCGGATTTATAACCGGATACCGGACAAAAGAAAAGGGCTCCCTAAGGAGCCCTTTCGCAATCTGCGCAACTTGTTACTCAATATTAGCGATTCAGATACGCCATATCGGAGTCTTCAGTAGCACCCAGAGACCATGCACCACGGGTCTTGGCGTGCATAACCGCAGCGTCGATCTCGGCGGCGGAGGCGCCACGGTCAATGTCGAACTCCTGGCCGGGGTAGATCAGGTCCGCATCCTTAATCTGGCTGCGGTTAGCCTTGTAGATCAGCGGCCACTGATAAGGGTTACCGTAAACGGCACTTTGCGCGGAAATGCTCCACAGGCTGTCACCGGGAACAACGGTATAGGAGTCCATCGCAGAGGCTTCCTCAGCCATCTGGTCTGCAAGGCGCTGTGCCTCCATCTGCTTTTGCCTGAGAGCAAGCTCAGCCTGTTTGCGAGCCTTTTCAGCCAGCTTGATGGCAGTACCGGTGTCACCATCAGCCAGGGCCTTCTCTGCCTGAGCGATAATATCGTCGGTATCACGCCAAGCTGCACCTGCTGCCTTGGCTTCAGCATTTGCTGCTTTCGCATCAGCAATGGCAGCCTTTGCCATCGCTACAGCATCCTGCTCAGGTTGTTCTTCCTGAGGGGTGCTTGCACAACCAACCGCAAGGCCCAAGACCATCGCGATTAGCAGACTAAACTTTAATCCTTTGAACAGTTTCATGGAATGACTCCGCCGTTGTCGTTTCTTAAATATTAGTGTACGTAAAAAAAACCATAGAAGTTTTCAACACGTTAGCACCAGGCCAGAAAAGCTGTCAAGAATAATAACTGTGACTTATTCCTCAATAATATCACACTCTTAGGATATCACTACCTTACCGTTCTGCAGCAGCAGCCACCGCCGCATCGCGTGCCTTGATCGCGAGGGCTTTTGCCACCGTCGCAGCCATTCTCGCCGCTTCATACTCCCCCTGCTCCAGGGTACGCGTTGCAAGCTCCATGGAATCCTCGGCACTGCGGAGTTTTTGTGGCGCATATTGCTCGGCATGAACCTCACGCGCGGCCTCGATCGCCTGGCGTGCGTCGCTCATTTCCTGGACAGGGGGCATCACCGTGCAGGCGGTGAATAGAAGGAGTGACAACAGCGACGCCAGCAACCACCGGCTGCGACGCTGGAAAGATAAACTGGACTGGAAAACAGTGGCTACGGACACAATAACAGTCCTTAATGAATACCTGAGCCAAGCTATCACCGCCCCTATAGGCTGTCAAGAAAAGAGCCGGTAGAATAGCCGAACAATCAAACGGACAACCTGGAACCATGAAGACGATCATTCTCCACAATCCCCGTTGCAGTAAATCACGCCAGACATTACAGCTGCTCAATGAAAAGAATATCGAGGCAGAGGTTAGTGAATACCTGAAAACCCCGCCCAGCCGTGAGCAGTTGATCGAAATTCTCGATATGCTCGGTCTGGAACCGCGTCAGCTAATGCGTACCAAGGAGCCCGAGTACAAGGAACAGGGTCTGGATGATGAGAACCTGAGCCGCGACCAACTCCTCGATGCAATGCTCAACACCCCCAAGCTTATCGAGCGCCCCATCGTGATTCATAACGGTAAGGCCGCTATTGGCCGACCACCGGAAAAGATACTGGATATTTTGTAATGAGTGATATTCTTGTTCTCTACTATAGCCATCATGGTTCCACTGCCGAGATGGCACGACTGATCGCCCGTGGTATCGAGGAGGTACCCGGGATGCAAGCAAGATTGCGCACGGTACCCGAGGTATCCGCAGTCAGCGAAGCCACCGAAGATACGATTCCCGACAGCGGCGCACCCTACGTCGAAATGGACGATCTGAAGGAGTGCTCCGCCCTGGCACTTGGAAGCCCCACCCGTTTTGGCAACATGGCCGCGCCACTTAAATATTTCCTCGATAACACCAGTCCGTTGTGGCTTTCAGGAAGTCTGATTGGTAAACCGGCGGCAGTTTTCACCTCCACATCGAGTTTACATGGCGGTCAGGAGAGCACCCTGTTGTCGATGATGCTGCCGTTACTGCACCACGGCATGCTGATATGTGGTCTGCCCTACAGCGAGACCGACCTGCTGCACACCCAAGGCGGCGGCACCCCCTACGGTGCCAGCCATCATGCCGGACCGGACAATAACCAACCGTTAAGCGAAGAGGAACACCGCCTCTGTATCGCACTGGGCAAGCGCCTGTCAAAGGCGGCCAAGGCACTGGAGGGAGCGGAGCAATGAACAAAACCCAGCTTGCTTATCGAGTGGCAGTAAGTAGTTATTTCGGCCTGATCCTGTTGTTACTCGCCTGGCAGGGATGGATATCCCCACCTGAGGTGCTACCCATTTCCGTTGCACTTTTCCTTATGCTGGTACCACTGTTGTTCCCGCTGCGGGGTATTCTCTATGGCAAGGCCTACACCTTCGCCTGGGCAAGCTTCCTCTCCATGCTCTATTTCATTCACGGCGTGGTGGAAGCATACAGCAGCCCAGAAGATCGCTGGCTGGCACTATTGGAGGTCTTTCTTAGCCTGACCTTCTACAGCGGCAGTATGCTCTATGCACGCTTTCGTGGTCGGGAGATAAAGGCCGAACAGGAAAAAGACTGATCAAGCCAGACGAACAAACTCTACGATGGGATGACTCAGCGAATGACCTCTCGCACAAAGGGAATCGTCAGCCTGCGCTGTGCCGCCAGGGAGACCTCGTCCAGGCGCTCCAGCAACGCAAACAGTGCATGCATATCCCTTGAGGCCCGGCTCATCAAATAGCTTGCAACCTCTGGCGACAACTCCATTCCCCGGTTGGCAGCACGCAACTGAAGCGCTTCACTTTTCTGCTCATCACTGAGTATATGGAGTTGATAAACCGGGCCCCAGCCAAGACGCGAAACCAAGTCCGGCAACGCCAGCTGCAAACCGCCGGGCGAGGTATCAGCGGCAGCGATAAGGCGACAGCCACTGTCGCGCAACCGGTTATAGAGGTGGAAAATAGCCTGCTCCCACTCACTGTCACCCGCGACAGCCTGCAGATCGTCGAGACAGACCAGCGACATCTGCTCCATCCCCTCCAGCATCTCGGGAATCAGTCCCTCCGGCTCTGACAGTGGCAGATAGATCGCACCTCCTCCCGCCTCGGTCACCGCATGACAGGCCGCCTGGAGCAGGTGGCTCTTGCCCGCGCCCTCTGCACCCCAGAGATAGACAAACGGCTCCATTCCCTGTTGCAGGGTGTGGCTTGCGGCCGCATTATCCCCGGAGTGGAAATTGGAGAAGGTCGCGCTGTCACGCAAACCGATGCGCAGAGGCAACTGGGGGTGGGAGTCCAGGCTCATGCCGACGACTGCTCCCCTTTGGTATAGAGGCTACTGCTGACATATTGTTCATGGGTATAACGCAGCATCACCATCACCACCGCGGCAACCGGCAGTGCCAGCAGAATGCCGAAGAATCCAAACAGTTGGCCACCGGCCAGCACGGCAAAGATAACCGCCACCGGGTGCAGGCCGATCTTCTCGCCGACCAGTAACGGCGTCAGCAACATTCCCTCCGCCATCTGACCGGCCATGAAGACCAGCACCACATAGAGCAGAGGCATCAGCTCCTGAAACTGCATGACAACAGCAATACCGGCAACCACAATACCCACAATAAATCCCAGATAGGGAACGAAACTCACCAGTCCCGCCAGCATCCCGATAAGCAGAGCCAATTCCAGACCGACGATGGAAAGACCTACGGTGTAGATAATACCGAGTGCCAGCATCACCGTCAGCTGGCCGCGCAGGAAGGCACCGAGAACCTCATCGGAGGCCTTTGCCAGACGAACAACCGCCGGCTCATAGCGCCGAGGCAACAACTCATGAATGCGCTCCACCATGATGTCCCAATCGCGCAACATATAGAACGACACCACCGGTATCAGTACCAGATTGGCCCCCCACGCCAGCAGTGTCATACCGGAACTTGATATAACGGTGAAGGCCCCCTTAACTGCCCCGCCCCATTGTTCGCGTACCACGGTCTTGAGTGAGGCCAGATCAAAGGTGGAAGCATCCACCCCCAAGTGCGCGCTTAACGTCGGCAGCACCTTCTGCTGAAGGGTATCGAGATAAACCGGCAACTTGCTACCCAGCAGCACGAACTGGTGTTGCAACATCGGTACGAGAATCAACAGGAGGCCCAATACAATAAATGACAGCGTAATGAAAACCGTCGTCACGGAGAGTGTCCGCGAGAGCTTCAGTGTCTCCAGCCGGTCCACCAGCGGATCACCGATATAGGCCAGCACGGCTGCCACCAGAAACGGGGTCAGTACCGGTGAGAGCAGATAGAGCAGTCCGCCACCAAGGGCCAGCCCGACCAGCAAAAACCATTTTTGTGATTCTGTCATTGTCTCTCCCTTGAACAACGGCGCGCACGCGCACTCCAGCGCCAGACATAATCGATACCACTCCAGAGGGTGGAGATGGCCACCAGGGTAATCATCCCCTGCAACGACCACTGTGGCAGCGGCATTCCCATCGCCAAGGCGATCACCAATAGCCCCAGCAAGATTTGAAGCAGGGTATTAGCCTTACTGATCAGGGTAGGCTCCATGCTCAGCTCACGACAGAGCTTGCGATAAGCAACCGCCCCGCTGACGATGACCACATCCCGTAAAATCACTCCCGCAACCAACCACCATGGAAGCAGACCATTCCACCCCATGACGAGATAAACCCCAACCAGCAGAAACTTGTCGCCGAGCGGATCGAGCATCGCCCCCAGATCTGTGCGCCAGTCAAATCGGCGCGCCAGATAACCATCCAGGGCGTCACTGAATCCAGCCACGGCAAAGAGCAGCAGTACCGCCGGGTACTCCCCGGCAGCGAGGAGCATCATTATCGGAATCACCAGCAGTATGCGCAGTATGCTGATGACATTGGGAATATCGCGTGGCTTCACGGATTCAGTCGGTAAACTCTTAATGGTGGCTGAGGTAAGGCGGCTTGCTGTCCACCCTCATCAGACTTCCGGGGGATGGCTCTGTATAAGAGCGAGGACTGCGGTATCTCTTCCGGCTCAAGCACATCACCCAGAGCGATGATCTGCAGCACGGCCTCGCTGCCCCCTTCAGTCTCCAGACTGAATCGTGCAGCGTCCGGGGTGATCTGCTCGGTCAGAACACCCCTGACACCATGGACCCCTGAAAGATAATCGACAACGCGGCGATACTGTTTAAGGTTATGCACCCCCAATACCTCCAGTTGCATGCTCCCGCTGCCACCGACCAGACTTTGACTGAAGTGCGTAAGCAGCAGCTCCGTGGTGTGACCAATACCCTGTTCAATCAATTCACCCACCTGTCCAGAGCGATGCTGCCAACGGTGCGTCTTGCCCAGATAGCTCAGTGTCCAGCGCGCCTCCCAGGTACTTGAGTTCGCTTTATTAAGCCGCCCTACCAGGATGGCCTGGCTGGCGTATCGGGCCGAGGCGGACTCAATGGTATCGAGAAAGCCACCCCACACATCCCCCGGCT
>JBEPXU010000062.1:905-10242 GCA_041641735.1 Ectothiorhodospiraceae bacterium | reverse complement strand
GGGTGATATCCATGGGGTCATGCGCCAATGGCGGCGGTTATTATCACTACTCTTACTCGGTGGTAAGGGGGTGTGACCGCATTGTGCCCGTCGACGTCTATGTCCCCGGATGCCCGCCCACGGCAGAGGCATTGCTGTACGGTATTCTGCAACTGCAGAAGAAAATTCGCCGTACCAATACCATCGCCCGTTAACCAGCAGAATGTATCAATATGTCTGATTACTATCAGCAATTGTCCTCGCGCATACAGGAGCATTTCAGCACCCGTATCACAGCGACCAACATCGAGTTCGGTGAGTTGACCGTGGAGTTGCCGCGTGAGCACCTCCATTCGGTCTGTGCAGCACTCCGTGACGTGGATGCATTCCATTTCGAGCAGTTGATTGATCTTTGCGGAGTCGATTATCTGGATTATGGCAATGGTGTCTGGACCGGACCCCGTTTCGCCGTGGTTTATCATCTGCTTTCCATTAAGCATAACCACCGTATTCGTCTCAGAACTTTTGCCGACGACCAAATGCCGCGAGTCGATTCGGTTATCGATATCTGGAACAGTGCCGATTGGTATGAGCGCGAGGCCTTTGACCTGTTTGGTATTGTGTTCGATGGTCATCCTGATCTGCGTCGGATTTTGACAGATTATGGTTTCATCGGTCATCCGTTCCGTAAGGACTTTCCTCTCAGTGGCAATGTGGAAATGCGCTATGACCCTGAACAGCAACGCGTTATCTATCAACCCGTAACGATTGAGCCACGCATGCTGGTACCGCGGATTATTCGCGATGATAACCGCTACCAGGAACAGGAAACGTCGAAGGAAGGGGAGAGCTAAGTTGTCTGAGATTCGTAATTTCACCCTGAACTTCGGTCCGCAGCATCCGGCGGCGCACGGTGTATTGCGTCTTGTGCTGGAGATGGATGGGGAGATCATTGAGCGGGCTGACCCGCATATTGGGCTGCTACACCGGGCAACCGAAAAACTCGCCGAGAGCAAGCACTATGTGCAGAGTCTGCCGTACATGGATCGACTCGATTATGTGTCGATGATGTGTAATGAGCACGCCTTTGTTTTGGCGGCAGAGAAAATGCTCGGTCTTGAGGTGCCGCTACGTGCCCAGTATATCCGCGTGATGTTTGATGAGATCACCCGCATCCTCAATCATCTGCTTTGGATCGGTGCACACGCACTCGATGTCGGTGCCATGACAATGTTCATTTACGCCTTCCGTGAGCGGGAAGACTTAATGGATTGCTACGAGGCGGTTTCGGGGGCACGTTTGCATGCGGCCTATTATCGTCCCGGTGGCGTTTACCGAGATCTACCGGACAAAATGCCGCAGTTCCACGGCGATTCAAAATGGCACAGTGCCGATGAGCTTAAGAAGCTCAATGAAAACCGCGAAGGCTCCTTGCTCGATTTCATTGAAGACTTCACCAACCGTTTCCCCGGATATGTCGATGAGTACGAGACGCTGCTTACCGATAACCGTATCTGGAAACAACGCCTGGTCGATGTCGGCGTGATGTCACCGGAACGCGCGCTGCAAATGGGGTTGACCGGTCCGATGCTGCGCGGTTCAGGTATCGAGTGGGACCTGCGCAAGAAGCAGCCCTATGCCGTCTATGACAAAGTCGATTTTGATATCCCTGTTGGTACCAGCGGCGACAGCTACGATCGCTACCTTGTGCGTATCGAAGAGATGCGTCAGTCCAATCGCATTATCAAGCAGTGTATAAACTGGCTGCGTAATAATCCCGGTCCGGTGATGTCGAGCGATCACAAGGTCGCACCGCCCTCGCGTACCGAGATGAAAGAGGACATGGAAGCACTGATTCACCATTTCAAACTGGTGAGTGAAGGTTTCTCCATGCCTGAAGGTGAGGCCTATGCGGCGGTCGAGCATCCTAAAGGGGAGTTCGGTATTTACTTTGTCTCTGACGGAGCAAATAAACCCTATCGTATGAAAATTCGTGCGCCGGGTTTTGCCCATTTGGCGGCAATGGATGAAATGGTGCGGGGACATATGCTGGCCGATGTCGTTACCGTGATCGGTACCCAGGACATTGTATTCGGGGAGATTGACCGCTGATGTCACAGGATAAGGTTACGCTGTTAAGTGACGCGTCCCGCGCCGATATCGATCGCTGGGTCGCCAAGTATCCGCCGGAGCAGAAGCAATCAGCGGTGATGGCCGGATTGCGTATCGCCCAGGAACAGAATGGCGGATGGTTAACCAACGACTTGATCGAAGCTGTCGCGGCCTACCTGGAGATGGAGCCGATTGCCGCCTATGAGGTGGCAAGCTTTTACTCCATGTATGAGCTATCGCCGGTGGGACGTCACAAGATTAATATCTGCACCAATATCTCATGCATGTTGTGCGGTTCCGACGAGGTGGTCGAGCATTTGGAGAATCGACTCGGTATCAAGCTGGGTGAGACCACCGAGGATGGCCGCTTTACCCTCAAGGAAGTCGAGTGTCTCGGTGCCTGTGTCAACGCACCGATGTTTTCAATCGACAAAAGTTACTTCGAAAACCTCACTCCCGAGAAGATCGACAAGATCCTCGACAGTCTGGACTGATACGGGTGGGAAAGTGATGAAGATGCGATGCCTTATGAAACATCTCTTTGAAGCCTGTTGCGGGGTATGTTGCTGATGACCAACCAAGTCTGTTTCCGAACCCTGCATGTTGACAATGCACGGACCCTCGACGGCTACCGCGAAAACGGCGGCTATGAGGTGCTTGAGAAGATCCTCAAGGATAACATCAGTCCCGATGAGATTATCGAGGAGCTGAAGACCTCGGCCCTGCGCGGCCGTGGTGGTGCGGGTTTCCCAACCGGCCTCAAATGGAGCTTCATGCCGCGCAATATCGAAGGGCAGAAGTATATCGTCTGCAACTCGGACGAGGGTGAACCCGGCACCTGCAAGGATCGCGATATCCTGCGTTATAACCCGCATCAGTTGATTGAGGGGATGGCTATCGCCGGATACACCATCGGTGCGTCCATGGGCTATAACTACATCCGGGGTGAGTTCTGGGAGCCCTACGAACGTTTTGAAGAGGCGTTGGAAGAGGCGCGAGCCGCCGGGCTGCTGGGTAAGAACATTCTCGGTTCCGGTTTCGATTTCGACATCCACAGCCATCTCGGCGCAGGCGCCTATATCTGCGGTGAAGAGACCGCGCTGCTTGAGTCCATTGAAGGCAAGAAGGGGCAGCCGCGTTTTAAACCGCCGTTTCCCGCCAACTATGGTCTGTATGGTTGCCCCACCACCATCAATAACACCGAATCACTCTCATCGGTGCCGATGATTCTGAAAAACGGTGGCCAGTGGTTCCTCGACCTGGGTAAACCGAACAATGGCGGTGACAAGATTTTCTGCGTTTCCGGCCATGTCAATAAGCCCGGGAACTATGAGGTGCCGATGGGCATGCCGTTTGCTGAACTGCTGGAGATGGCCGGTGGCGTCCGTAATGGCAACAAGCTCAAGGCGGTGATCCCCGGTGGTAGTTCCACACCGGTTTTGCCGGGTGATACCGCCATGCAGATGAATATGGATTATGACTCGATTGCCAAGGCAGGTTCCATGCTCGGTGCCGGCTCGGTCATCGTCATGGATGAGAGCACCTGCATGGTCAAGGTACTGGCGCGACTGGCGCACTTCTATTTCGAGGAATCCTGCGGTCAGTGTACTCCCTGTCGCGAGGGTACAGGCTGGCTGGCACGTGTGGTCCACCGTATCGAGCATGGAGAGGGGACCCAGGAGGATCTGGATAAACTGGTGGATGTGGCAGGCCGCATTGAGGGCAACACCATTTGCGCGCTGGGCGATGCAGCGGCGATGCCGGTGAAGAGTTTCATCAAGCATTTCCGCGACGAATTCCAGTACCACATCGATCACAAAAAATGTCTGGTAGGCGGTTAGACCGACTACCGGTGACAAATGAGCTGAACTGAAACGAGACTGGCGATGGTAAGCATCGAAATCAATGGAAAGGCGATAGAAGCCCGCGACGGGTCGATGGTGATTGAGGCGGCCGATGCAGCAGGGGTCACGATTCCTCGCTTTTGCTATCACAGCAAACTGTCGATAGCGGCAAGCTGCCGTATGTGCCTGGTCGAGGTCGAAAAGGCCCCCAAGCCATTGCCCGCCTGTGCCACGCCGGTATCGGAGGGCATGAAGGTTTACACCCGTTCGCCCAAGGCGATAGCAGCACAAAGAAGCGTGATGGAGTTTTTGCTGATCAACCATCCGTTGGACTGCCCGATTTGCGATCAGGGTGGCGAATGCGATCTCCAGGAGATGGCCATGGGTTACGGGGAAGGCATTTCCCGTTACACCGAGGGCAAGCGGGTTGTGCACAATCCGGATCTGGGTTCACTCATCTCCACCGATATGACCCGTTGCATTCACTGTACCCGCTGCGTCCGCTTTGGCCAGGAGGTGGCCGGGATGATGGAGCTGGGTGCTCCGGGGCGCGGCGAGCATATGCACATCAGTACCTACATGGAGGGTACTGTCGACTCAGAGCTCTCCGGCAATGTGATCGACCTTTGCCCGGTAGGTGCGCTGACCTCCAAACCCTATCGTTACACCGCGAGACCCTGGGAGCTGAACAGTTACGAAAGTATCTCACCCCATGACTGCGTCGGCAGTAATATTCGTGTTGATGTGCGAGACGGAAAGGCCATGCGGGTCGTTCCGCGTGAGAACGAGACCGTCAATGAGACCTGGATCGCCGATCGCGACCGCTACAGTTATACCGCTAATGATCACCCTGAGCGCCTGCAGCAGCCGATGCTCAAGGAGGGAAATGAGTGGAAGGTCGTGGACTGGGATACCGCTCTGACCCGTGTCGCTGAGGGGATGCAGACGATTATCAAGCGCGATGGGGCAGACAAACTCGGTGCGCTTGCCTCCTACGGGGCGACAACAGAAGAGTACTACCTGTTGCAGAAACTGATGCGTGCTGCCGGTTGCGGCAACATTGATCATCGCCTGAGGCAGGTGGACTTTCGCGATCAGGACCATCATGCGGCCTACCCCTCTCTGGGGCAGGCGATACAGGATCTGGAGACGCTTGATGCCGTGCTGCTTGTCGGTTCGAATATTCGCAAGGACCAGCCACTGCTGGCGCATCGACTACGCAAGGCCTCACGCAATAATGCCACTCAGATCATGGCCATCAACGCGATGGACTATGACTTTACCTTCCCGCTGAGCGCCAAGTGCATCGATATTGACCTGATAAGCCCTTTGATGTCAGTGCTCAAGGTGTTGCTGGCACTTAACGGTGAGAGTGCACCTGAGGCTTTGAAACCGCGTTTGGCTGATATCGTTCCGGGTGATGAACACAAGATGATGGCGGAGGCGCTTAACGCTGCGCCACAGGCAAGCGTGTTTCTTGGTAATACGGCGGCCTCGCACCCGGCTCGTGCTGAATTGCAGGCACTGTGCGACATGATTGCCGAGGTGGCCGGGGCGAGAATCGGTACCCTGGCAGAGGGGGGTAACAGCGCCGGTGCCTGGCTTGCCGGTTGTGTACCGCATCGCGAGGCCGGAGCGAAGCCAGCATCAGTTTCGGGTCTCGACTGGCGGGCAATGATGCAGGCGGGTCTGAAGGGCTACCTGCTGCTCGGTATCGAACCCGAGCTTGACTGTATTGAGTCGGTAACAGCCAGTAAGGCGCTGGATGAGGCGGAGTTTGTGGTGGCAATGACGGCCTATGCGGGCGAGGGGCTTAAGGACCGGGCGGATGTTCTTTTACCGGTTGGCACATTCCTCGAGACCGCTGGCTCCTTTATCAATACCGAAGGGCACTGGCAAACCTTTGGCGGCATTGCCCGGGCTGTCGGTGAGTCGCGTCCTGCCTGGAAGGTCTTGCGGGTGCTGGGGAACCTGCTGGATCTCAGTGGTTTTGACTACACCTCTGTCGATGGTATTCGCAAGGAGATGGAAGGGCTGTTCAGCGATGTTCCGATGGACAGCGGTAGCAAGTGGGCGCTATCCGAAATCAGCGGTACCCACCAGGGGCTGCTACGGATCGCCGAAGTCCCTATCTACGCCGTGGATGCCATGGTACGCCGTTCGGCACCATTGCAGGAGACCGTCGATGCCAGCACGGCGACCACTCTGCGTGCCAATCGTGCCACGCTGGAGAAAGCCGGCCTTGCCGATGGTGAGCAGGCGAGGGTAACCCAGGACGGTGGCGAGGCAGTCGTTACCGTAGTGGTTGATGAACGGTTACCGGCGAGTGCCGTTTATCTCCCGGCCGGGATTAACGAGACACGGGGTTTGGGCGGTTCTTTCTGCCCGATACAACTGGCGCAGGCCTGATAACAGAAATAATGACGAGGCAGTGTGAGCTGACATGCTTGTTGAATTGATTCAATCCTTCTTTGCCTCACTGGGGTGGCCCTGGGGGCTGCCCGAGTGGTTGCAGGTCGGCCTGATTATCCTGGCCAAGATTGTTGTGATCCTGGCCCCGCTGATGGCCTGCGTGGCCTATCTGACCTATGCCGAGCGCAAGGTCATCGGCTTTATGCAGGTACGTATTGGCCCGAACCGTGTCGGCTTTTTCGGCCGGCAGATGTGGGGGCTGGGTCAGCCCATCGCCGATGCGGTCAAACTGATGTTCAAGGAGATCATCATCCCCACCGGCGCCGATAAGGTTCTTTTCCTGATCGCCCCGGTGATCGCGATGGCGCCTGCGCTGGCCGCCTGGGCGGTGATTCCCTTTGGCAGTGAGATGATTCTGGCGGATGTGGATGCCAGCCTTCTTTACGTGCTCGCAATTACCTCAATCGGCGTCTACGGCATTATTATCGCGGGCTGGGCATCCAACTCGAAGTATCCGTTTATCAGTGCTATGCGCTCGGCGGCGCAGATCGTCTCCTACGAAATTGCCATGGGTTTTGCCCTGGTGGGTGTGTTGATGGCCGCGGGCAGTATTAATCTCGGGGATATTGTTGAGGCACAAAAGGGAAGCCCCATTCACTGGTTCTGGCTGCCTTTGTTGCCTCTGTTCGTGATCTATTTTATCTCCGGTGTGGCCGAGACCAACCGGGCGCCGTTCGATGTCGCAGAAGGGGAGTCGGAGATCGTTGCCGGTTTCCACGTTGAGTATTCGGGGATGCCCTTTGCGGTATTCTTCCTCGCTGAATACGCCAACATGATCCTCATTTCTGTGCTGGCGAGCCTGCTCTTCCTCGGTGGTTGGCTGTCACCCTTTGAAGGCATATTGCCGCAGAGCGTTTTCGATATCACCCTGGTGGGTTCGCTACTTGGTTCCGGCTTGCACTGGTTGGTTGCCAAGACGCTCATCTTCCTCTTTTTCTATCTGTGGTTCCGTGCCACCTTCCCGCGCTACCGTTATGACCAGATTATGCGGCTGGGCTGGAAGGTGTTTATACCGCTGACCATCGTCTGGATTCTGGTGGTGGGTGTGATGGTCATTACCGGGACACCGCCCTGGTTTGATGTGGCATAACGGCGAGAAGTGACACGCTTATGAGCTCCATGATGCAACTGTTGAAAAGCCTGACCCTGAAAGAACTTCGTCAGGGTCTTGGCGTGACCGGACGGTATTTTTTCGGCAAGAAATTTACCGTTCAGTATCCGGAAGAGCGCGCCCCCCAGTCGCCGCGTTTTCGTGGCTTGCATGCGCAGCGTCGTTACCCCAACGGGGAAGAGCGATGCATCGCCTGCAAGCTGTGTGAAGTGGTTTGCCCTGCGCTGGCAATTACTATCGAGTCGGAGCAGCGTGATGACGGTACGCGTCGGACCACCCGCTACGATATCGATCTGACCAAGTGCATTTTCTGCGGTTTCTGCGAAGAGGCCTGCCCGGTGGATGCTATCGTCGAGACACGTATCTACGAGTATCACGGTGAACAGCGGGGCGACCTGCTGATGACCAAGGAGAAGCTGCTGGCTGTGGGCGACAAGTATGAGGCACAGATAGCCGCTGACCGTGCCGAGGATGCACCGTACCGTTAACCGCCAGCGCGGGATAATCTGATAAACGGATAATTAAGCATGAGTTTTGAGCAGATCGTTTTCTATCTCTTTTCCACCATTTTGGTGTTGTCCGCCTGTGGTGTGATCACTATGCGCAACCCGGTGCATGCGGCGCTGTTTATGGTGCTCTGTTTTATCACCAGTTCGGCACTCTGGTTGCTGCTTGAAGCAGAGTTTCTGGCGATTGCGCTGGTGTTGGTCTATGTCGGTGCCGTCATGGTGTTGTTCCTCTTTGTGGTAATGATGCTGGATATCAACCTGGCAAAACTGCGCGAGGGTTTCGCCAGTTACCTGCCGCTGGGGCTGGTGGTCGCCGGCGTTACCATCGGTGTGATGTGGGTTGCAGCCAACAGAGATACCTTCGGCAACATGCCAGTTCCGGAGCGACTGTCCGCCAATGAAAGTAATACCCGAATGCTCGGTGAGCAGTTGTATACCACCTATGTCTATCCATTCGAGATCGCTGCGGTGATCCTGCTGGTTGCGATTGTGGCAGCGATCACCCTGACCATGCGTCACCGTTCCGATACACGCTATCAAAAGATCGAAAAGCAGGTACGGGTCAAGCGTGATGATCGGGTACGCATGGTGAAAATGAATTCCGAGGAGCGCAAATAAATGGCGGCTCTGCAGATAACATGTAAGAAAGAGGTCCAGGCATGATTGCGCTGTCCGATTATTTGACTGTTGGCGCCATCCTTTTTGGCCTGAGCATGGCCGGCGTCTTCATTAATCGCAAGAACGTCATCATTCTGTTGATGTGCATCGAATTGATGTTGCTTGCGGTGAATATCAACTTTATCGCCTTTTCGCATTTCCTCGGTGATACCGCCGGTCAGGTGTTTGTGTTCTTCATTCTTACCGTTGCCGCTGCCGAGGCGGCCATCGGTCTGGCGATACTGGTTGTACTGTTCCGTAGTCGCCGCACCATTAATGTTGGCGAACTGGATACGCTGAAGGGGTAGGGCCGTGCTCGAGAATATGCAAAATATTACACTGCTGATTGTCCTGGCTCCGCTGTTCGGTGCGGTTATCGCCGGCCTGTTCGGCGGCAGCATCGGTCGCAAGGGGGCCCACAGTGTCACCATCCTGGGTGTGGCCGTTGCCTTCGTCCTCTCCGCTGTGGTCTTCAAGGCCATTGCCATCGATGGGGCCGAGGTTATCAATCAGAGCGTCTACACCTGGCTGGTCTCCGATGGCATCAGGTTTGAAGTGGGTTTTCTTATCGACAAGCTCACCGCGATGATGATGGTGGTGGTCACCTTTGTCTCGCTGATGGTGCACATCTATACCATCGGTTACATGAGCCA
>JBEPXU010000062.1:0-895 GCA_041641735.1 Ectothiorhodospiraceae bacterium | reverse complement strand
GAACAGCTACCAGCGTTTTTTCAGCTACATCTCGTTGTTCACCTTTTCCATGCTGATGCTGGTGATGAGTAACAACTTCATGCAGCTCTTCTTCGGTTGGGAAGCAGTGGGCCTCGTCTCCTATCTGCTGATCGGTTTCTGGTCGGTGCGCGAGACAGCGGTCTATGCCAATCTCAAGGCATTCCTGGTTAATCGCGTGGGGGACTTCGGTTTTGTGTTGGGGATCGCTGCGGTACTGATGTACTTCAAGACCCTGGATTACAACGCGGTGTTCAATGCCGTCGATTTGCAGAAGGACGTCACGATTCAGGTTTGGCCGGGAACGGAATGGAGTGTGATGACTGTCATCGCCATCCTGCTGTTTATCGGTGCGATGGGTAAGTCGGCACAGGTACCGCTGCATGTCTGGCTGCCCGACTCGATGGAAGGTCCGACACCGATCTCTGCCCTGATCCATGCCGCGACCATGGTCACCGCCGGCATCTTTATGGTGGCACGTATGTCACCGATCTATGAGATGTCCGAGGTGGCGCTCAGTTTCGTTATGGTTATCGGTGCCATTACCGCACTATTTATGGGTTTCCTCGGTCTGGTGCAGCACGACATCAAGCGTGTGGTCGCCTATTCGACACTGTCGCAGCTCGGTTACATGACCGTCGCGCTCGGTGCTTCGGCCTATGCTGCCGGTGTCTTCCACCTGATGACCCACGCCTTTTTCAAGGCGCTGTTGTTCCTCGGTGCCGGTTCGGTGATCATCGCCATGCACCACGATCAGGACATGCGCAACATGGGTGGCCTGCGCAAGTACATGCCGATCACCTGGGTCACCTCGCTGATCGGTTCACTGGCGCTCATCGGTGCACCTGGCTTCTCCGGCTTCTTCTCCAAGGACTCG
>JBEPXU010000061.1:0-10246 GCA_041641735.1 Ectothiorhodospiraceae bacterium | reverse complement strand
GGTTTGACCACCAAGTGTAGCGCTCAGGTCGCGGGTCGACCACGCGGAAGGCGTCGACGAACTTCATCGGACCGAACAGCTTATCCAACCAGGCGCGCTCCTCGGGCAGGCAGCCAGAGTTTTTCTGGTTGGACTTGAAGTTCTTGATGTCGATCTCCTTGTGCACGATGTTCCAGTCGCCGCAGATGATGAACTCGCGGCGCTGACGTCGCATTTTCCTCATGCGTTCCTCGAATCGCTCCATGAAGCTGTATTTGACCTGCTGGCGCTCCTCCTTGGCCGAGCCGGAAGGGAGGTAGAGGGAGCAGACCGAGAGCTTGCCCGCCTCGGTAGTAAAGTCGGCCTGAATGAAACGCCCCTCGGCGTCCATGTCCTCGAAACCTTCACCGAGCCCACGGATAATCTTCTCCGGCTCCTTGCGGCTGTAGATCGCCACACCGGAGTAGCCCTTCTTCTCTGCATCGAAAAAGTAGGCGTGATACCCCTTCGGATAGTGCAGCTCCGCTTCCAGTTGGTGCTCCTGCGCCTTGGTCTCCTGGATGCAGACCACATCCGGCTTCGCCTTGACCATCCACTCGAAAAAACCTTTTTTGGCGGCGGCACGAATACCATTAAGATTGGCGGAGATAATGCGCATACAATGTTCCATGGATTGGTGAGTGAGGCGCAAAATCATAGCAAGCCGCTCAACAAAAGGCACGATGCGCCCAACGCGCCCCGCTGGTACAATGGGGCTTTTCCTTCACCACTTTTTGACGGGGTTATCGATGCAGGACTACAAGCGTGAATTTATCGAATTTGCCATTGAGAACAATGTGCTGCGCTTCGGCCAGTTCACGCTCAAATCCGGCCGCATCAGCCCCTACTTCTTCAATGCCGGCCTGTTCAACACCGGCGAGCACCTGACCCGCCTGAGCCGCTTCTACGCCGCCGCGATCCAGGACTCCGGCATCGAGTTCGACACCCTATTCGGCCCCGCCTACAAGGGGATCCCGCTGGCAGCCACCACCGCCGTGGCGCTCTACGACCGCCACCAGCGCAATATCCCCTACTGCTTCAACCGCAAGGAGGCCAAGGATCACGGTGAGGGCGGGAATATCGTCGGCGCGCCGCTGGAAGGGAATATCCTGATCATCGATGATGTGATCACCGCCGGCACGGCCATCGGCGAAGCGATGGAGATCATCGATGCCGCCGGGGCGAAGGCCGCCGGCGTGGTCATCGCCCTGGACCGCCAGGAGAAGGGCAAGGGTGAACTCTCCGCCATTCAGGAGGTAGAGAAGAATTTCGGCCTGAAGGTCGCCAGCATCATCACCCTCACCGACCTGATGGACTACCTTAAGGGTGATGAGGCCATGGCCGAACACCTTGAGGCCATCGAGGCCTATCGCAATCAGTACGGGGTCTAAGGGACCTGCTTAATTCCGATTTCTGAGCTCCGGGAGAAGAGACGTATGCAGCTACCGACCAAGGACGCACAGACCAACTTGGTAAACGACCACTACGCGGTGATCTACACCCCAAAAAAGAGCCGCAACCGCTTTCCCGACAACTGCGTCACCGTCTATGAGACCGAAATGGAAGCCATCGAGGCTGCCGATAAGGATAAGGGACTCTTCGCTGCCAAGGTGATCGGCCCTTCCCGCTCTTCGGAAGGGTTCATGCTCTATTATCTTGCCCACTGGCTGACCTGAGCAGCGTCATGGAGTGTAGACCAGGCTGCGGTGCCTGTTGCATTGCCCCCTCCATCAGCTCGCCCATCCCCGGCATGCCCGAAGGAAAGGCGGCAGGGATTCGCTGTCCCCAGCTGGATAAGGATAACCTGTGCCGGGTTTTCGGCAGGGATGACAGGCCTTCTGTTTGTAACAGCTTTCAAGCCAGCAACGACAGCTGCGGCAGTAGCCGTGAAGAGGCCTATGTGGCCCTGATCGAGCTGGAGTCGGCTACCCGATAACCAATTTTGCCCCCACGAGGATAGTCACCACCTCGAATACCCGTTTGATCGCCCTGTTACCCCGTGTAATTGCAAGGTGCGCCCCCAGGTAGCCGCCAAGCAGCGAGCCGAGCAACAGGGCGGGCAACCACTCCCAGCGGATCTCACCTAACATCCCCAGCGTCAGCGCCCCGCTGCCGTTCCAGAACATCCCCACCAGCACCAGGGTGTAGGCTACCGCCCGCTGGTAGTCCATCCCGAACCAGCGTACCAGCCACAACGTCACAAACAGGCCGGTCCCGGAGGTTAGGGAGCCGTTCAGTATGCCAATCGCAAACAGCATCCCCCCACCCAGCCAGAGCCCAGCACCCTGGCGATTTTTCGGCTCAAAGGACTGACCCAGTCCTGGTTTGAGCCAGGAGTAGACACCAAGCCCGACCGTCAGACATCCGAGGGCGATCTCTGCAATACGCCCCGGAACCTGCAGGATCACACTTGCCCCCAGCACCACGCCGGGCAACCCGCAGGCGAGGATAAAGACGACAAAGCGCCGCTCCAGCGTATTCTGCCGCATATGGCGCACTGTCGCCCCTACCCCCAGTGCAACACTGGCGACCTTATGTGTGGCCAGGGCAATTCCGAAGGGCAATCCCAGGAAAATAAGCGCTGGTAGCTGCAACAACCCCGCACCGCCACCGGCAAAAGCGGAGAAGACATTGGCAACCAGTGAGATGACAAACAGCACGAATTGTTCGATGGGGATCACGGCGCAGGCCTATGAAATCGGAATAAACTGCCAGTATACTGTAGTCACAGCCACAAAATGGTTACTGTTCCCATGAAAATGTCTAAGCAACAACTCATCGCCATCTCCACATTTATCACGCTGGGGCTGACACTCCCCCTGACGTCTCAGGCCGCCATCAAGTGCTGGACCAATAAAGAAGGCGTCCGCGAGTGCGGCAACGCCATACCGCCCGAGTATGCCCAGCAAAAATCCGAAACCATCGATAATCGCGGGCTTACCGTGGACGTGCAGGAGCGCGCCAAATCCAAGGAAGAGATCGAGGCGGAACGCCAACGTCAGGCCGAGGAGGAGCGTCGTAAGAAAGAAGAGGAGAAACGTCGCGAGGAACAGGCACGCCATGACCGGGTGCTCCTGTCCACCTTCCTATCTGAGAAGGATATCATCGACTCCCGTGACCGGAAGCTAAGTGCGATCGAAGCCAATATCGAACTCAACCGTATTACAATCGAAAAGCTTAAGGAAAAGCTCGACGAGGAGCATTCCCGCGCCGAACGTTATCAAAAACAGAACAAGGAGGTTCCGGAAAACCTGCAGCAAGCGATCGACTCTCTTGATAGTCAGATAGAGGATAAGCAGCAATACATCACCTCCAAGGAGGAGGAGATGAAGAAACTAAAAGAGAAGTATGACCGGGACCTGAAACGCTTCCGTGAACTCAAAGGCTCCGGTAATTGATTGCAACGGGCGCCATCAAAAACTCTATTCTGCTTTAGGTGAATATGGCCGCTGACAACAGCGGCCATTGATCCTCCCAATCCGCCATCGGCGAGCGTTTGAATCCGCTGCGAACATACTGATTCATCCGACCCTCTGCCGCAGCCAGCAGCAGATTGGCCGTTGCTGCCACATGCTGCCTACCCCTAAGCTCTCCGGCCAACTCCGCCTCACGCAGAATCTGCTTGAACTGGCTCTCGATACGATCGAAAAACTGTCCGATACGCTGGTGTAGCCGCTCTGTTTCACCTGCCAGGGCATCGCCCACGAGGATGCGGCTTATCCCCGGATTGCGCGCAGAAAAGCCCAACAGCAGCATCACAATCTTCTCACAACGGGCAGCCGCCTGCTTTTCGTCATTGAGAATACGATTAATCAGACCGAAGACCGCCTCTTCGACAAACTCGATCAAACCTTCGAACATCTTCGCCTTACTGGGAAAGTGTCGATAGAGGGCCGCCTCGGATACCCCTACCGCACGTGCCAGGCCGGCGGTGGTAATACGTCTGCCCGGGCTCTTCTCCAATTCATGGGCCAGCGCCTCCAGGATCTGCTGGCGACGTGACGGTTTTTCGTTCTTGCTCTCGCTCATTCCACTCCCCTGTCAGGCATTTTGGATCAAGGTACCAACCCCTTCGTTGGTAAAGATTTCAAGCAACAGGGCATGCTCCACCCTGCCATCGATGATATGCGCGCTGCGCACACCACTGTGTACCGCATCCAGCGCACAACGGATCTTCGGCAGCATACCGCCATGGATGGTGCCATCGGCGATGAGCTCGTCGACACGCGAACTGCTGAGTCCTGTCAGCACCTCTCCCTGCTTGTCCAGCAGGCCCGGTGTATTGGTCAGCAGGATCAGCTTCTCCGCCTCGAGACACTCCGCGAGTTTACCCGCCACCACATCGGCATTAATGTTATAGGATTGGCCATCCTCACCGACGCCAATCGGGGCAATCACCGGAATAAAATCGCCGTGTACCAGCATATCCACGACCTGTCCGTTGATTTTCTCAACCTCACCGACATGGCCGATATCGATGATCTCCGGGGTATTCATCTCGGGATTGTTGCGCTCGAATTTCATCTTTCGCGCACGGATAAAATCCGCATCCTTGCCGGTCAGCCCCACCGCCTTGCCGCCGTGCTGATTGAGCAGGGAGACGATCTCCTTGTTCACCAGGCCGCCAAGGACCATCTGCACCACATCCATGGTTTCCCGGTCGGTAACCCGCATGCCATCGATAAACTTGCTCTCCTTGCCAAGCCGGTCGAGCAGTTCTCCGATTTGCGGTCCGCCACCGTGCACGACCACCGGATTCATACCGACCAGTTTCAGCAGCGCCACATCGCGGGCAAAACCGTTCTTCAGCGACTCCTCGGTCATGGCGTTACCACCATACTTAATCACCAGCGTCTTGCCTGAGAAGCGGCGAATATAGGGCAGCGCCTCGCTAAGGACACGGGCGTTGTTCATGGCGGTTTCAAGATCCAGGCTCATTCCTTCTCCTCAAAACGGTAACTCGATTTCGGGATTCCATCGCCTGATCGCAGACCGGAATATCCCCTCTATTCTCTTCAATGCGGTTTCGGTCTCGGCCTCGAACCGCAACACCAGTGTGGGGGTGGTATTCGAGGCGCGAACCAGACCCCACCCATCCTCGTAATCGGCGCGGACCCCATCCATCGTAGTCAGTCCCGCGGAGCCGAAGATTTCCGGCTGCCCCTGCAACGAGGCAACCAGCCTGTTTGCCTCGCCTTCGGCCATCGCCACGTGCAACTCCGGCGTATTGATCATGTCCGGCAACTCATCGAATATCGCCGCAGCACCGCGGGCATCCGCTGCCATAATTTGAAGCAACCTCGCCGTCGCATAAAACGCATCATCAAAACCAAACCACCCCTCCTTCAGAAAGAGGTGTCCGCTCATCTCGCCGGCGAGCAATGCACCGACCTCCTGCATGCGAGCCTTCAGCAGTGAATGGCCGGTGCGCCACATCTGCGGCCTGCCACCGGCCTGTTCGATGACCCGACCGAGATTCCGGCTGCACTTGATGTCGTAGATCACATCGGCCCCCGGGTGTCGGCTGAGCAGATCCCGCGAAAACAGCATCAGTAACCGATCAGGCCAGATAATCTCGCCACGGCAGGATACCACCCCGAGTCGATCTCCGTCGCCGTCAAACGCCAAACCGATATCGGCCTCTTCGGCTACTACCCGCTGCTGCAGGGTCTGCAGATTCTCCGGCTGATTGGGGTCCGGATGGTGGTGCGGGAAACGACCATCCACATCACAGTAAAGCTCGATGACCTCACAACCCAAACGGCGTAGCAGTTCCGGCGCAATCACCCCCGCTACCCCGTTACCACAATCAACCACCACCCTGAGCGGGCGAAGCAGCGAGACCTGACGACAGAGCCGTTCAATGTACTCTTCGCCTAGCCTTACGCTCTCCCGTGCGCCTTCGCCAGACAGAAATCTCTGACCTAAAATCCGCTGCATCAGCGATTGGATGGCATCGCCGTAGAGGGTCTCCCCGGCCAGCATCACCTTGATACCGTTATAGTCAGGTGGATTGTGGCTGCCGGTCACCATCACTCCGCTGCCTTCACAGCGGGTCATCGCCGCATAGTAAAGCAGTGGTGTCGGCACACAGCCGATATCCAGTACCTCGAGACCTGAGGCACAGAGCCCGTCAGCCACGGCCCGGCACAGTTCCGGACTCGACAGGCGCCCGTCTCGTCCCAGCGCCACCTTGTGGATACCGCGCTCCCCCGCTTCACTGCCGATGGCTCGGGCAATGGTATCGACCACTTCAGTGTCGAGCTCATCCCCGACACGGCCGCGGATATCATAGGTCCGAAAAATGGTTTCCTGAATGGACATTGGTGTTAGCAATTTGTGCCGTCAGCCTTTTAGCCCGGCCTCGCCATCTGCCATCAAGACGATTCCGCAAGAGACTTAGTGTTTACCGGTATGGCCGAAACCACCCTCACCCCGATGGCTGCTATGAAACTCATCGACAATGTCGAACTCCGCCTGCACCACCGGAACAAACACCATCTGTGCGATACGCTCACCGACCTGGACCGTGAAGGTTTCGTCGCCGCGATTCCAACAGGAGACAAACACCTGCCCCTGGTAGTCGGAATCGATCAATCCCACCAGATTCCCCAGTACGATCCCCTTTTTATGCCCCAGACCGGAGCGAGGCAGCAGTACCGCCGCGAGTGAGGGATCAGCGATATGAATGGCAAGACCGGTAGGAATCAGGTGCGTCTCACCGGGACGGATCTCCATGGGCTCGTCCAGCATGGCGCGCATGTCCATACCAGCCGAACCGTCAGTGGCATAATTAGGCAATGGAAACTCATGTCCCAACCGCTGGTCCAGGATCTTCAGCTCGATCTTCTGCATGGTGTAGTCAGCCTTTTCTGTTCTTTCTATATTGTTCTGCAACGGTCCGTATCAGCGCCTGCGCCAGTTCCGCCTTGGGTGCGGAATCCAGGTGGGCCGCGCCATCCGACCAGTAGAGTTCCAGGGCGTTGGTATCGCTGTTGAAACCGCCCCCGGCGGCACGCTCCCCCACCCAGTTGGCGGCAATCATGTCCAGACGCTTGTTTTCGAGTTTGGCCCGGGCATGCGCCTCCAGTTGCTCCGTCTCCGCGGCAAACCCGACGCAGAAGGGGCGATGATCCAGAGCAGCCACGGTTGCCAGGATGTCAGGATTGCGTTGTACCGAGATGGTCAACTGCTCGGCCTGCTTCTTAATCTTCTCTCCTGCCGCCTCAACCGGGCGATAGTCCGCCACGGCGGCACAGGCGATAAAGATATCCCCCGGGTCGGCAAGAACCGCCTTCAGCATCTGCTCGGCCGTCTCCACATCGACACGCTCAACACCGGCGGGGGTCGGCAGGGCCACCGGTCCGGCCACCAGATGCACCTCTGCCCCCATGGCCGCCGCCGCTGTGGCGATGGCAAAGCCCATTTTGCCCGAGCTGTGATTGCTGAGAAAGCGTACCGGGTCCAGCGCTTCACGGGTCGGTCCGGCCGTCACGGTCACCCGGATCCCGGCAAGTACATCATCGGCAAAGTGATCCTGGCAGGCCGCCAGCAGCTGCTCCGGCTCAAGCATGCGGCCCGGACCGGTTTCCCCGCAGGCCTGTTCCCCCTCCGCCGGTCCCAGCAGCTGGATACCCCGGCGGCGCAAAGTCGCGGCATTCTCCTGAGTGGCGGCCGCCTGCCACATCTGCTGGTTCATTGCCGGGGCCAGTACCACGGGGGATTCGGTGGCCAGGCAAAGTGTCGCCAGCAGGTCATCGGCCATGCCCGCTGTCAGACGGGCCATAAAGTCGGCGCTGGCCGGTGCGACCAGTACCAGCTCTGCCCAGCGGGCAAGCTCGATATGTCCCATTGCCGCCTCGTGTTCCGGGTCGAACAGTGCCTGGCGTACCGGGTTACCCGAGAGCGCCTGCAGGGTCATGGGGGTAACGAACTGTGTCGCGGCCTCGGTCATCACTACGCGCACCTCGGCTCCTGCCTTTTTCAGGCCACGCACCAGCTCCGCCGCCTTATAGGCCGCAATACCACCGGTTATGCCGAGCAGGATGTGGTGTCCGTCGAGTCCTTGATGTGAATACTCACTATTCATACGGAAAGTGTACCAGAAAGCCTTCACCAACCGTCACCCATCCGGTTATCATCATGATGATTAGCAACAACGACAAGGAGGTCGTAATGGCGATACGCGACTGGCCGGCCGAGGAACGGCCGCGAGAAAAACTGTTGCAGCGTGGTGCTGCCGCCCTTTCCGATGCCGAACTGCTGGCGATATTCCTGCGCACCGGGGTGACCGGCAAGAGCGCCATCGACCTGGCGCGTGACCTACTGACCCACTTCAACGGCCTGCGCCCGCTACTGGAGGCCGACTTGCAAAGCTTCTGCCAGGCCAAGGGACTGGGCGAAGCCAAGTATGTCCAGTTGCAGGCCACCCTGGAACTCTCCCGCCGCCACCTGTTGAGCACGCTGCAGCGCGGCGATGCGCTCACCAGCCCGGACCACACCCGCCGTTATCTCAGCGCCCAGCTACGGGAGCGACAACAGGAAGTCTTCGCCTGCCTGTTTCTCGACAATCGCCACCGGGTGCTGGATTACGAGGAGCTTTTCTACGGCACCGTCGACGGGGCCAGCGTCCATCCGCGCGAAGTGGTGCGCCGCTGCATCGCCCACAACGCCGCGGCGGTGATCCTGGCGCACAACCACCCCTCCGGGGTCGCAGAACCGAGCCGCTCAGACGAGCAGATCACCCGCCGGCTGCAGCAGGCACTTGAGCTGGTGGATGTCCGGCTGCTGGATCACATGGTCATCGGTGACGGGGAAATTGTCTCCCTTGCCGAGCGAGGCGTGATCTGAGCAAAAAAAAGGAGGGAGCCACGTGCTCCCTCCTTCACTGCGGCAGGATCGACAACTTCAGGATCAGGCGACCACCACCACGTTGGTCCGCACTGTGCCCAACACCTCCCCAGTCACCCAGTCGAGTACCTCACAGGCAATGAGGTACTCGCCGGGCACCGTCGGCTCGAAGATCACATCGTAGCGCTCGGCCGACACCGCATCGAGTTCGGTCACCTGAACCGGATTGGGCAGGGGACGACCGTCAGAGACATACACCGTACCGGTCAAACCGCCGAAATCGATATGCTGCGGGTGATAGCCAGCACAGATATAGCGGGCAAGTAACTTCTGCCCCACCTGCACCGTAGCCGAAATGGGCGCCACATTCATCGCCGAGCTACCAGAGCCGTCAACTCCTGTAATCACGAAATAGTCAGGATTGAGGCGATTGAGCCCCACGTCCGCCCCGCAAGTGCCGGCATCCCAGGACAAGGTGTGCCAGCGCGAGTCGATCTCATCCACCACCCAGAAGGCCTCCACATCATAGGTAGGGCCACCGGATATCAAAGTGCCTGGCCCTTCAGGCGGATCGACAATGATCGCTCCGTACATCCCCATCTCCGCATGCAATACGGTATTGGTATGGCAATGATAGAAATAGGTGCCAGGATGCATCGGGCGCCACTGGTAGGTGTATACCCCGTCCACATCCCAGGTGATATGGCCGACGCCGTCGGCATGATCGGCTGGCTCGATGCCGTGATGATGAATGGTATGCAGCCACATCATGCCGTCAACATTGAGATTGGTGTGCACTATGTTGCCGGCGGTAACGCGCATCGGCGCGGAGGGGAAGGTTCCACCGCCCATTCCGCCACCGCCCATTCCACCGCCACCGCCTGCATCAAGGTCGACAAACCCCCACATCGTGACGGTATTGCCGTCATCCATCGTCAACGGGATATTCATGTCGATACCGCGGTTGAACGTCACAGCCGGGGTGACAATACCGGGAGTGGCCGGTGCGTCAGGGTAGACGTAGCACGCGCCACCGCCCATGCCGCCACCACCGCCGCCCATACCACCACCGCCCATACCCATCATCGGCGTGTGTTTTTCTGTCAAATCAAACATGCTTCACCCCCTTATTCGAAATAGATATCGGTCATTGCGCCGAACATGTAGAAGCCACCACCTGCGGTCTGCGACATCTCGGTATGCAGGTGCATCGGATAGGTTCCCGTGGTTACCGTCGGATAGGCATCGGGCGGCGCTTCGAAGGGGAAAATGACATCGACGGTGCCACCGTTCCCATCGAGAGGAACGATGTCCTTACTCCATACATCAGGGCGTATTTCGCCGTTGCTGGTAAGCCACTCCATATGGTTGGCATGGG
>JBEPXU010000060.1:0-10266 GCA_041641735.1 Ectothiorhodospiraceae bacterium | reverse complement strand
GGTGTCGCGGCCGGATTTGACGGTCAGGATCTCAGTGTCGATCACTTCGTCACCGAAGAGCAGGACTACCCAATGGACCGGGCGGACGAACTCGGCAGTGAGATCGCCCCAGCGCATGCGCTTTGGAATCGGTAGTTTGTGCAGGGCCTCATTTAGGATGTCTGGGATCAGTTCCGCAGTGGCCTGCCCCTGTTGGGTGGAGCGGTAGACCAGCCAGGCCCCCTTTTTGGTCTCCATGGTGTCGAGCTGATCCGGCGTAACACCGCAGGAGCGAGCGAAGCCCTCGGTGGCCTTGGTCGGGTTGCCGTCATCATCAAAGGCAGCGTTCAGTGCCGGGCCGCGGCGCTCCACTTCTTTGTCCGCCTGGGTTGCGTCGAGATCCTTAACCAGTACCGCAAGTCGGCGGGGTGCGGCAAAAGGCTCAACCTGGCCAAAGTCCAGTTCCGCCTTATTCAGTCCGTCGGTAATCCCGGCGGTAAAGGCATTGGAGAGTTTACGCAGCGCCTTCGGCGGCAGCTCTTCGGTACCGATCTCGATCAGGAGGTCGCGTTTGTTACTCATCTTATTCGCCCTCCTTCTTCAGCATGGGGAAGCCAAGGTTCTCGCGGGCCTCATAGTAGGATTGAGCGACAGCACGGGCCAGGGAGCGGACGCGCAGGATATAGCGCTGTCGCTCAGTTACGGAGATGGCATGGCGTGCGTCGAGCATATTAAAGGTGTGCGAGGCCTTAAGCACCTTCTCATAGGCTGGCAGCGGGAGGCCGGCCTCGATCAGCGTATTGGACTCCTTTTCACATTGATCGAACAGGGCAAAGTTGAACTCGCTATCGGCGTGTTCGAAGTTATAGGTGGATTGCTCCACCTCGTTCTGATGGAACACGTCGCCGTAGGTAACCGGACCGTCGGGGCCGTTGGTCCAGATCAGGTCGAAAACGCTCTCCACACCTTGCAGATACATGGCGATGCGTTCGAGGCCGTAGGTGATCTCGCCGGTGACCGGCTTGCAATCGAGACCGCCCACCTGTTGGAAGTAGGTGAACTGGGTGACTTCCATGCCGTTGAGCCAGACCTCCCAACCGAGTCCCCAGGCACCGAGGGTGGGGGATTCCCAGTTGTCCTCGACGAAACGGATATCGTGCTCGAGCGGGTCGATACCCAGCATCTTCAGTGAGCCGAGATAGAGCTCCTGGATATCGAGCGGCGAGGGTTTGAGGATCACCTGGAACTGGTAGTAGTGCTGCAGGCGGTTGGGGTTCTCGCCGTAACGACCGTCGGTTGGACGACGTGAGGGCTGTACGTAGGCGGTGCTCCACGGTTCGGGACCGATGGCACGCAGGAAGGTGGCCGGGTGGAAGGTGCCGGCGCCAACCTCCATATCCAGAGGCTGCAGGATCACGCAGCCCTGCTCTGCCCAGTACTGCTGCAGCGCAAAGATGAGTCCCTGAAAGGTCGAGACGTCTGCTGAGTTCGTTCCGCTCAAGGTGATACCTTTAATATGTTCCGTTACAAAGCCGCACATTATAGCTTGCGGTAAGCGCCTGATAACAGGGGGTTCAAAGGCTTTCAACGCAAAGGCGCAAAGACGCAAAGGGCGTAAAGTTGTTTGATGTGCAGTTACCCGCTCTTTCAGCTTAGGACTATGCCCCTTAAAAATATAACTATTACAGTGAGTTATATTTATTGAGCAGCTTCTTTTGGTATATGTAAGGCTATGAAGCATCCGAATAGAAGCCCAGTAATCCATTACGTTCTTAGCGTCTTTGCGCCTTTGCGTTTAAGGCTTTTAATGGGATCTAACAGCTCGATAGTGTAAAATTCGCGTCAGTTCACCACAGCAGTCCCGACTTTCTATCCATGACGCAACAACGTAAAGCCGTCGCCCTCATCTCCGGCGGCCTCGATTCCATGCTTGCCGCGAAGGTGATGCTTGAACAGGGCATCCATGTCGAGGGTATCAATTTCTTCACCGGTTTCTGTGTCGAGGGCCACACCCACGCGATTCGCAAGAAGGACAAGGCCAAGCCGAAGCGCAATAACGCGCTGTGGTCCGCCGAGCAGTTAGGTATCAAGCTGCATATCATTGATATCGTGGAGGAATACAAGGATGTTCTGCTGAATCCGAAGCACGGTTACGGCGCCAATATGAACCCCTGCCTGGACTGCAAAATCTTCATGGTGAACAAGGCGCTGGAGTGGGCGGAGAAGAACGGTTTCGACTTTATTATCACCGGCGAGGTGATCGGTCAGCGTCCCATGTCCCAGCGCAAGGATACGATGCCGGTGGTGGCGAGGGAGTCGGGTGCCGAGGATCGATTGCTGCGTCCACTCTGTGCGAAAAATCTGCCCCCGACCCTTCCCGAGCGCGAGGGATGGGTAGACCGCGAAAAGCTCTACGATTTCTCCGGGCGTAACCGCAAGCCGCAGATGGCCCTGGCCAAAGCCTTCGGTTTTGAAGATTGGGCCTCCCCTGCCGGCGGCTGCTGTTTTCTTACCGACGAAACCTATTCACGCAAGCTGGTGGACCTGTGGGAAGGACGCGGATCGCGCGAGTACACCATGGACGACATCATGCTGCTCAAGGTGGGCAGGCATATCCGCCCTGCCAAGAACTATAAGCTCATCGTCAGTCGCGAGGAGGGGGAGAACAACTTCCTCAGCGGTTACAAAAAGCAGTTCATTCACCTCTACACTACTTCCCATCCCGGTCCGCTGGTGATGGTCGATGGCGATCCGACTGAAGAGGACCTGGAGTTTGCCGCCCGCATCGCCGCCCGCTACGGCAAGGGGCGCACCGCCGAGCAGGTGACCGTGGAGGTCCACTTCCCAGATGGCGAGACCAAGACCCTCGAAGTGGCCCCCCTGCCCCCGCAAGAGATCAAAGAGGAGTGGATGGTCTAAACAAGGCGACAGGCAATAGGTTGCAGGAGACAGGAAGTTCTCGGACCATGGCCTTATAATCCGCCTGTTACCTGTTACCTGTTACCTGTTACCTGTTACCTGTTACCTGTTACCTGTTACCTATGCAATACGAACTTGATGCACGACGGATGTTCTGCCCCATGCCGGTGATCCGGACACAGGACAAAATCGCGGAACTGCAGCCGGGTGATACTCTGGAGGTTTTCTCAACCGACCCGGGTGCACTCAATGACATCCCTTCCTGGTGTCGCATCAATGGCCACAAGGTGCTGGAAACGCGCGAGGAAAACGGCGATATTATCGTTCTCATCGAGGTCGGAGCCTCTTAAATAACCAATACGGAATCACATGGGCGGACACCATCATCACCACGCCCCCCAGGAAATGGTCAACAAGGGGGATACACGTTACAAGGAGATCCGCTGGGTCACACTGGTCGGATCGGCCATCGATCTCAGCCTTGGCGTTCTCAAGCTGATCTTTGGTTACCTGGCCAACTCCCAGGCGTTGATCGCCGATGGTGTACACTCAATCTCCGACCTGGCCACCGACTTTATGGTGCTGTTCGCCGCCAAGCACGGTAGTCGGGATGCCGACGAGACACACCCATACGGCCACGGCCGCTTCGAAACCCTGGCCACGGTGGCCCTGGGGATCGCCCTGATAGTGGTTGCCGCCGGCATTGCCTGGGATGCCATCGAGCGACTGTTCAATCCGGATGAGTTGTTACAGCCCGGTTTTTGGGCGTTGGCGGTTGCTATCCTGTCCGTGCTCTCCAAGGAGTGGATCTACCACTACACGATGCATGTGGCGAAGAAGCTCAAGTCCAACATGCTAAAGGCTAATGCCTGGCATAGCCGATCCGATGCCATCTCTTCCGTAATTGTGGTGATCGGCATTATCGGGACCATGTCCGGCCTGGATTATCTCGACTCTGTCGCAGCGGTGCTGGTTGGTGCCATGGTGGCGAAGATTGGCTGGGACCTTGCCTGGCAGAGTGTACATGAGCTGGTGGATACCGCACTGGACCCGGAGCGGGTGGCGATTATCCGCAATGAGATTCTGGGTGTCGGCGGGGTAAGGGAGCTGCATATGCTGCGTACCCGTATGATGGGGGGTGAAGCCCTGGTGGATGTCCATGTTATCGTTGATCCCAAGCTGAGTGTCTCCGAGGGCCACTACATCGGCGAGAAGGTACGCAAGCGTCTTATCGAGGAGGTCGAGGAAGTCACCGATGTGATGGTGCACGTCGACCCGGAAGACGATGAGCAGATGAAACCGAGTCTCGGTCTGCCGACACGGAGCTGGGTGCGTAGTCAACTCGAAGAGCGTTGGGCGGATTTCCCCCTTGCCAAGAAAATCGATCGGCTTGTTTTGCACTATCTGGATGGCAAGATGGAGCTCGAAATCTGTTTACCCGGTGAAATGGTAGTGGAAGATCAGGGGAAGCAGCTGGAGATGATGCGGCAAGAGGCGCTGAAACTTGAACAGATCCGTGAAGTAAGCTTTTTTTATCGAAGTGCACGCGTTTAGTGCAATCGTTGTGTTTTTGCACTAATTAAGTGCATATAAACACTGTTTGGTACAGAAATGAAAGGCAAAAAGCAATAATTTCAGTGTGTTATGTTCGTGGCACAATTCATGCACTGTTAGTGAGCAATAATTCCATGCCCACCGAAAGGGCTCCATATATAATCGTCAAACCAGTAATTGGAGGCACCGATGTCTGCTGAAAATGTAATGAAACTGATTAAGGACAGTGGCGCGAAGTTTTTCGACTTCCGTTTCACCGATACCCACGGCAAGGAGCAGCACGTAACTACGCCAGTAAGCCAGGTTGAGGAAGACACCTTCACCGAAGGCAAGATGTTCGACGGTTCCTCCATTCAAGGTTGGAAGGGCATTAACGAGTCCGACATGATTCTGATGCCCGATCCGAGCACCGCTGTGCTGGATCCCTTCTCCGACGAGCCGATGATCAACATCACCTGCGACATCGTTGAGCCCTCCACCATGCAGGGTTACGAGCGTGACCCGCGTTCTGTAGCCAAGCGCGCCGAGGAGTACCTCAAGTCTACCGGAATCGGTGATACCGCCCTGTTCGGTCCCGAGCCCGAGTTCTTCATTCTCGACGATGTTCGCTGGGGTGCCGACATGAGCGGTTCCTTCGTCAAGATCGACTCCGAAGAGGCCGACTGGAACTCCGAGCGTACCTATTCTGATGGCAACATGGGTCACCGTCCGGGTATCAAGGGTGGTTACTTCCCGGTACCGCCGGTTGATTCCCTGCACGACATCCGTGGCGCTATGTGCCTGGCGATGGAAGAGATGGGTCTTGAGGTCGAGGTTCACCACCACGAGGTGGCTACCGCCGGTCAGTGTGAGATCGGTGTCGGTGCCAACACCCTGGTGAAGAAGGCTGACGAAGTTCAGATCCTCAAGTACTGTGTCCACAACGTTGCCCACAGCTACGGCAAGACCGCGACCTTCATGCCCAAGCCGCTGGTTGGCGATAACGGCTCCGGCATGCATGTTCACATGTCCATTGCCAAAGAGGGTGTGAACACCTTCGCTGGTAACGAGTACGGTGGCCTCTCCGAGACCGCGCTGTACTACATCGGCGGTATTATCAAGCACGCCCGTGCCCTGAACGCCTTTGCCAACAGCTCCACCAACTCCTATAAGCGTCTGGTACCGGGCTTCGAGGCACCGGAAATGCTGGCCTACTCCGCCCGCAACCGTTCCGCTGCGATTCGTATTCCGTACGTGACCAACCCGAAAGGTCGTCGTATCGAGGTGCGTTTCGGTGACCCGACCGCTAACCCTTACCTCTGCTTCGCTGCCTTCCTGATGGCCGGTCTGGACGGTATCCAGAACAAGATCCACCCGGGTGAGGCAATGGACAAGGACCTGTACGACCTGCCGGCAGAAGAGAAGGCCCAGATCCCGACCGTCTGCTCCAGCTTCGATCAGGCTCTGGACTGCCTGAGCGATGACCGTGAGTTCCTGACCCAGGGCGGTGTTTTCACCGACGACATGATCGATGCCTTCATCGAACTGAAGATGGAAGAGATCACTCGTCTGCGCATGACCACCCATCCGGTCGAGTTCGACATGTACTACTCCTGCTAAGGAGCAGTCATTGCCGAAACAAGAAACGCCCCCTATTGGGGGCGTTTTTTTGTGTAGGGATTTGTTCTTAGGGGCGGAGTCTATTATGCTTTTGTGTATGAAGAAGCTCCTATTCCTGCTACTTGTTGTTGCCTTGCCGCTGGTTGCTGCCGAGACCGGTTATCGCATCGTCCATCCCGACGGGACCGTGGAGTTTACCGATGATCCGAACCGGGGCGGTGAGAAGGTTGAAATTCAAGAAGTGCCGACCTACCACTCCGTGGTACCCGCCACAAAAGGCGGCTCAGCTACGAATAAGGAACAGCCCTCGGGTCGCAATGACAATAAAACGGTCTCCTACCAGACGATTTCCATCACGGCACCGAAAGCAGAACAAACCATCTGGTTCGATGGTGGTCCTATCGCCGTGAATGTGAATGTTGTACCTAAGCTCGCGGGTGGCGACCGTGTGGTCGTTTTCCTCGACGGCAACGAAGTGACGAGCGGTGCAAAGACGAGTTTCAACCTTCCCCAGGTTGAACGTGGCAGTCACACCGTTGGTGCAACGGTCGTGAATAGCAGCGGCGCGACCCTTCTTCGTGCAAGCCCCGTCACTTTCTATATGCGACGACACGCTATTAACCGCTAACCCGCCTTCCTCCTCTCTCCTTTCTGCACTATCTTTGTGCATATATCAGTGTGTACCATTTTGGTGCACATGTTTGATGCATTCGACAGATAAATAAACCCCGCTATTTCGATGAAATAACTGGTATATCAGTGGGTTACCCTGTTTGTCGTTGAGTGTTCCATTTTGGTGTATATCTTGCTTAGAAAGGTGCATGGAGATGGGAATTGAAAATCAGGGCGCACCGCTGCAGCGAATATTGGAAAACCTGCATTCCGCGGTGTTGTTGCTCGACAGTAAACTGCACTTGCGTTTCATCAATCCGGCCGGCGAGATGTTGTTTGCGGTCAGTGCCCAGCGTTTTCTGGGTCATCCGGTGAACAATGTGCTGTTTGACGCCGATGTCACACTGGCGCTGGAGCAGGTGCTTCAGACCGGCTCACCCTTCACCGAGCGCGAACTGGTATTGAATCTTGGTTTCCGCCACAAGGTCACGGTGGACCTGACGGCGATCCCGCTATATGAGGGTAGTGGTGGTCAGACAGAGCTGTTGGTGGAGATGAAACAGGTTGATCGGCAGTTGCGTATTACTCGTGAAGAGGGCTTGCTGGCACAGAGCAATGCAACGCGGGCATTGGTACGCGGTCTGGCTCATGAGATCAAAAATCCGCTGGGTGGCCTTCGTGGGGCCGCGCAATTGCTGGAGCGCGAGTTACACAACGAGGAGTTGAAAGAGTACACCAATATCATCATCAGTGAGGCGGACCGTCTTCAATCACTGATGAATCGTATGCTGGGTCCAAGCACCATGCCCCGTAAACGTATGGTAAACCTTCATGAGGCGGTGGAACGCGTACGACAGGTTGTTGGTGTGGAGATCAGCGATCATATCCGTCTCACTAGGGATTACGACCCGAGTATCCCCGATCTTTATGCCGATGTGGATCAGTTGATCCAGGCCGTAATGAACCTGGTTCGTAACGCCGCCCAGGCACTGGGTGAGGAAGGCGAAATTATCCTGCGCACGCGCACACTGCGACAGTACACCATTGGTACCGAGCTCCATAAGCTGGTTGCCCGGATGGACGTTATCGATAACGGTCCGGGTATTCCGGAGGAGATGCGCGAAAATCTCTTTTTACCCATGGTTACCGGCCGTGCCGATGGCACCGGTCTGGGCTTGCCTATTGCCCAGTCACTGATTAATGCCAATGGCGGTTTGATTGAGTGGGAAAGCCGCCCGGGGCAAACAACCTTTACCGTATTGTTGCCGATTGAAGTGGATCGGGAGAACTCTTAGGAAGCGTAAGCATGACTAATGAAATCAACATCTGGGTTATCGATGATGACCGCTCCATCCGCTGGGTACTGGAAAAGGCCCTTAAGCAGGAAGGGATGAACGTTCAGAGTTTCGAGACGGCAGATAGTGCATTGAAACTGTTGGGCAAGGAAGAGCCTGATGTCCTGGTAACGGACATTCGCATGCCGGGTATGAGTGGACTGGAGCTGTTACAAACGATTAATGATCAGCGACCGGAATTACCGGTCATTATCATGACCGCACACTCGGATCTGGACAGTGCCGTTTCAGCCTATCAGGGCGGAGCATTTGAATACCTGCCCAAACCCTTTGATGTTGATGATGCCATTGAATTGGTTCGACGTGCGCTTGCCCACCGAAAGGAACAAACGAAAAGCGGTGCCGAGGAGAGTGGTTTTGAAAACATGGAGATCATCGGTGAGGCACCCTCTATGCAGGAGGTGTTTCGTGCGATCGGTCGGCTCTCATCCTCAAATATCACTGTCCTGATCAATGGTGAATCCGGTACGGGTAAAGAGCTGGTGGCGCATGCCCTGCACAAACACAGCCCACGCCGTGACAAACCCTTTATCGCTCTAAATACAGCCGCCATCCCGAAAGATTTGTTGGAGTCCGAACTGTTTGGCCATGAGCGGGGTGCCTTTACCGGTGCACAAAGTGCACGGGAGGGGCGGTTTGAACAAGCCGATGGGGGAACCTTATTTCTTGATGAAATCGGTGACATGCCGGCAGAGCTGCAAACACGTCTGTTACGGGTCCTGGCAGATGGAGAATTTTATCGGGTTGGCGGGCGTTCACCGATAAAAGTGGATGTGCGTGTAATTGCCGCAACGCACCAGGACCTGGAGCAGAGAGTGCGGGAAGGTCTGTTCCGTGAAGACCTTTTTCATCGTCTAAACGTGATTCGTATTCACATCCCCTCTCTGCGGGAGCGAAGTGAAGATATTCCGCTTTTGATGAAACACTTTTTGCAAAGGGCGAGTGAAGAGATTGGTGTCGAAACGAAGTGGCTCGATAAGGATACAGAGCAGTACCTAAGCAATCTGGAATGGCCGGGTAATGTGCGACAGCTTGAAAATACCTGCCGCTGGTTGACGGTGATGTCGCCAGGTCAGGAGATCCATTTGGAGGACCTGCCGCCGGAACTCAAAAGCGTATCCGAAGAGTATCGCGATGATCGCGACTGGCTGGCACCGCTGCGCCGCTGGGCAGAGCAGCGACTCAATAGTGGCTCAGTCGATATCCTGGATGAAGCGGTACCGCAATTTGAACGATTAATGATAGAAGTCGCGCTAAAAAAGACCGGTGGGCATCGTCAGGAAGCGGCACATCTTTTGGGTTGGGGTCGTAATACCATCACTCGGAAGATTAAAGAACTGAATATGGATAAGGAGTAGTCGTTCTTACCGATCAGGGTACAAACTGAACCGATAATGTTCGTTGTGCCTGATAGTCACCACCACCTGCTTTGCCTGTCGCGATAATTTGATAGTGATTGATAGTCTGGCCCGTCAGGCCAACATTATTGCATGTTACCGAATAGGTAGCTGATGAATTACTGTCTATACTAACGCTGATGTTAGTTCTGGCAGTACAGCTATTGTTTTGAATGTGGATGATGTCGTAAGTGGCGGCACTGACAGCCGATTCTGCGGCATAAAGTGCCTGCGTGGCGTTCCACTCCTTCACACTTTTATTGCTGCTGAATTGCGTGAGTTTCGTCATCAACGCGGCAAGGATCGCCAGTGCGGTGATCAAAAATATGGCACTGATTAACGCAGCACCTTTTTGACGCTGTTGTGCCTTAATTGCGAACATACATATCCTCGCTGACACTAATACTTTCACCGCCTTCGCTAATAGTAAGGTTTACACTTACAACCCCTTTGGTACGGTCAATTGAGGTAGTGAAGGCGGTAACCCCTTTTAGCAAAATGCCACTGACAGCAGATCCAAAACCGCTGCTGGAAGCAGAGACACGATCCCAAACCAGATTGCTCCCGCTCAAATAGACGCGGTGTTTATAGTCGGCAAGGCTAAAGGTGTGCTGTTCACTGCTGGAGGCAGAGGTAAAGGTAAAGTCACTGCCAAAGTCGACCTTCCACAGATCCCCGCTGTACGCACCAGGACTGCTGACTGATGTCACCTGCGTAATGTTGCTAATAGGTGCGATGTTATCAGCGATGATCAGGGCGTTACGCTGTGATGCCGACAGGGCGGCAAGATTATCGGGGGAAAGAACGCAGAGCTTTCCAATCGCTTCGTTAATGCGAAACCTTTCCAGCTG
>JBEPXU010000059.1:0-10370 GCA_041641735.1 Ectothiorhodospiraceae bacterium | reverse complement strand
TAGAGTCACGAGGGATAGAAAGTTTAATGCATCAAAAGACGTCTGAACTCACAGCCTTGCTAAGTGAATAAATTGTAGTTGTGGCAGCCAGAATTTGAGCGTTAGCTATTCTTTTCCGATGGGTACGTGTTCTAATGAGGAAGAATGAAGGTCACGGGTGTTGATGCAGCCCGTTCAAGCCTGTTGTTAGACAAATACCGCGCATGATGCGTCACAATGAACACATTGGTTCAAGCCACTGCTTCAGCTTTTTCCCAAGCGTGTGCCAATCGTAGTTTTCCTCTGCCCTTACCCGCCCGTTGCGTGCCATCCTGCTCAACGTCTCAGAATCGTTCAACAATTTCCGGATCGCAGCCCCCAGCAGCGCGGGATCGCGCTCGGTGAGAATCCCGGTATCCGGTGTCACGATTGACGAGACGCCTCCTCCCTCATAGGCCACAGGTGGCGTACCTGCGGCCAGCCCCTCGGCGTAAATAATGCCAAAATGCTCCTTCTTCTCCGGAGCAGCGGTCAGGACCGACGCAGCATTGATAAGAGCTGCCTTGTCCTCGGCGGGTACGTAGCCCAAAACTCTTCCACGGTCATTCAGGTTCGCTTCGATTTCCTGACGCAACTCCCCATCGCCGATGAAGATCGTCGTCGCGATGTCTGCGTACTGCCGGGTGGCTTCAACGACGTTTTGAGGCCCTTTCGAAGCAGTCAACGCACCAGGACAAATGACGTATATGTCCGGAAGTTGGTAGCGGCGCGCAAGCTCCGCGCCCTTACCAGGACAGAATTCGACGAGGTCGATTCCGCAGGGAAGGACAAGAAAGCGATCGAGAGGAACGTCAACAAGGGGACGCACAAGCTGGTCGCGGACGTAGACAGTGGTAACGAAGATCCCGGCCGCGCCCTCGATGGCTTCCTTAATCATCGCCCACACTCGATCGTCGTACTTTCCATCGTGCCGCGGCTCGATACCCGTACCATGAAGAAAGAGTGCGTAGGGTTTACCGGCACGATTAGCGACATTCGCCGTCGCAATAGCACTAATGCTGGCATGGTGCCCCAGAACGATGTCGACCCCGGAAATGACTGACTCGAGGGCCCGCTCGTAATCCGGCAGGTAAGACATCACACGATCGTACGACATGGCCGCAACCTGTTCCTGAGCTCGACCGGCTGAAGACAGATATTCATGCACAGGAATGACAGAGGTGTGAAGTGCGATGTCCTTGTTGATGGCGCCGGGAACACCTTTCCCGATGCCGGGGTGCATGAAGTAAACCTCGCATCCGTTTGACACAAGGTAACGAGCCTGCTGGCGCGCCACTTCACCGCTTCCTCGCCCAGCATTCAACAACAGGATCCCAATTCGCACTCTACTCCCTCAACACTGCCAGACAGACAAGCGAGTGCCGCCTCACGTTTCATCTATGGCGCGCCTATCTCTCACTATATATTTATAGTCAGACCTCTTTATAACACTGTAGCTCTCTAGTAATTAATAAGATAGCGAAACGCTGTCTCGCTATACATGGACAGCAATTCATGAGACTGAATGTCGGGAGTTATACGGCTTTTCCCATTAGATTGTCTTTCTAAGGTCGGCTGTGGGGTTGATGCCGGTCGAAGTACCTTATGAAACAGTTAGCCCTCACTTGGCCGACTTCAGACAAAAGCACTGAAATCAATCGTACCTTCCCTGGCAGCATCTCCTGCGCGGCCTACGTGATCATAATGGTGTGGACACGAGATAATCCGAAGATCATCCAGAAGCCGACATTCAACGATTAAGCTCACCCGAGGTGGGCGCGTTAACTACGGCTTGAAGCGACGTTATGAACCAGACATAAAGTCAAAGAATTTCGCCCAAAACCCAACGTCATATTTATATACTTATGTATAGTGACACCTCTGGAAGGTGAACAGTTGTAGCTTTTCTGTTTCAACCTCAAACATGGAGCTAAGTAACCCTCCCGAGGCGCGTGATTCATGTTCATCGTACTTTCATGTCCACACGTCTTAACCGTGTAGTTAACAGTCTGGTTTCTACCTTAAAACTCCGCTTTGATGTTTTCACAATCTTTCGGACACCCATACTATCTAACGCTGTATTTTTGCCAAATATGCATAAGTTCTCTGAGCGGCATGTTTTTATAATCTTGACCCACTTTGATCCTCATAACGCTTCGCTTCAGGCACGCCAACAAGTGAAGTCGTTCTAATCACCCATCTCAATAGACATTAGCAAACCAGCGATAAAGAAGGACTGACAAGACCGCCCAGCACCTATTTCTTAACTGTTTTCCTGCAACTGGTGAAGGCTGCTATCCCGAGCCCCTCATTGGACCATCTCTCATACTCACTGCGACAGATCGCCGAATCGATTTCTTCCCGATCCGTGTCATGGTGACCATGCATCAACAATGGATAGTTCGCATTGTTATCGAGCACCGAAAAAAACGTTTCACCGTCGTGGCGGCCGGTACCTGCCTTGAGGGGGTGTTGATATGCCTGACCCCGTCGATCTTTGCCATCGCCTTCGCCTCGGTATCGATCTCTGCCTGTTTCGCCGGATTGAGCGCATCCTTCACGCCAGGATCACGCCGGTCGATTAATGAAATACGTCCGTTTTTTAGGGCGCTATCGCGGCGGACTTATAGGCCTTGCCCTCGCTGATCGTCTCTAATCGATAATTGATACGAACGAACCAAACGTAGAAAGCGATCAGGGCGAGAAATGCCAACGATAGTGATCGAGCGAAAACCTTACTCATAACATAAAAACCCGGATGAAAGCAGGATAGGAACTATCCATATGTGATATCACTGCCTATAACCGGATATCGCAAACAAAAACCTCGGTAAGCCTCTTCCCCGTGCTGTGAGTTCCACTATGATAAATTTACCCTGGCTAGCCTTGTTTAATGCGGCTTTAAGACAAAGAACATATTATGATTGGCAATATATATAGCTAGAATACATGTATCACAACCACTGAGACCCCGATGAAAGCCCTCGTCCTCCTCATCAGCATGACCTTGCTGCTATCCGCCTGCGGTGATAATACAAGCAAGGGGAAAAAACGCCCTGAAGCCGAACCCCTGCGGGTTGAGGCGGCTACCGTTTCGCACCAGTCACGCGGTCAGACTATCAACCGCACCGGTACGCTGCGGGCCGAACATGAAGTGAAGCTCATCACCGAGGAGGAAGGGCAAATCGACGCACTTCCGGTCTACGAGGGCGACCGGATGCAGAAGGGCGACCTGCTGGTACAGATTGATGACACCCAGCTTCGTGCCGAAGTAAAAAAGGCGACCGCCCAGCGCCGTCAGGCGGAACTCGATCTCAAGCGCCTGACGCGCCTGCAACGCAGCAAGGTGGTATCCGAAGACGAACTGACCCGGGCACGGACTGCGGTGGATGTCGCGCGGGCCGAGGAGGACCTGCTTCGCATACGCCTTGGCAATACACGCATTACCGCCCCCTTTGCCGGCGTTATCAGCCAGCGTCTGGCCGAACCGGGCGACGCGGTGGCCAAGTTCACCCATCTGCTGACACTTACCGCCACCGATACCCTGCTTGCCGAACTGTCCATCTCCGAGCTGCAGTTACCCGGGCTGTCGATCGGCGATCCGGTCAGCATCAAACTCGATGCCCTGGGTGACCGACAGTACAAGGGAGAGATCCTGCGTATTCACCCGACGGTCGATCCGCTCACCCGCCAGGGAATCGTCGAGGTTCGACTGCTGGACCCACCGGAACAGGCCAAACCCGGCCAGCTGTGCCGGGTGGAGTTCAAACTCCGCCCCCAGCCCAGGCTGACTGTTCCTTTCTCTGCCTTGCGCCGCGACACCCAGGGGGAGTTTGTTTTCCGAATCGACGCCCAGCAAACGGTCCATCGCACGCCTGTCATCAGCGGTATCCATCTGGGGGATACGGTAGAGATCATTGACGGTGTCGCACAGGGTGAGCGTGTCGTCAGCAACGGTTTTCTCGGACTCAGTGATGGTATGCCCGTTACCATCAGCAACAGCGAAAGCTCATCCACCGCGCCATGAAGAACCGACTCTCAGCGATACATGGTGGTGGCCTCGCTGCCTGGTCGATACGCCATCCCATAGGGGTGAGCATGATCGCCGCTGCCGTGGTGGTCCTGGGTCTATTCTCCCTCGGCCGGCTGTCGGTGGACCTGCTGCCCCACCTTATCTACCCGGAGATAAGGGTGCGCATCCTCGATCCCGGGGTGCCTGCCAGCGTGATGGAGGACCGGGTTACCCGCCAGCTCGAGGAGCAACTGGCGATTACCGAAGGGGCAACGGCGATCCAGTCCCGTAGCAACGAAGGGGCAAGCAGCGTCGATCTTTCCTTTGAATACGGCACCGATATCGACCTAGCCCTGCGCGATGCCAGCACCCGACTCGACCGCGCCAAGCGATTCCTTCCCGATACCATCCAGCCACCGGTGATCTACAAACGGGATCCCTCGCAGATCCCCGTGGCTGAATTTGTCGTCAGCTCCCAGACCCTTGGCTCGACCAAGCTGCGTGACTGGGTCGACTACGACTTCTCAAAACAGTTTCTCAACCTCCCCGGTGTCGCCTCCGTGGAGGTCGGTGGCGGTACCCTGCGGGAGATTCTGGTCGAACCGGACCAGCAGCGCCTGACCGCACTCGGTCTCAGCATCGACGACCTCATCGATACCATCAACAACAACAACCAGGAATTGCCCGCCGGTCGTCTCACCATGGCCACCCAGGAACTGAGCAGCCGAACCTCTGCCCGCTTCCGCAGCCTTGATGAACTACGTCAGCTACCCATCACCCTGGCCGATGGCACTACCCTGCCCCTGCATCAACTGGCCCGCATTCACGATGGCAGCAGTGATGAACGGATCAAGGTACGGCTCAACGGCATCCCAGGGGTAAAGGTCTCGATCCAGAAACAACCCAGTGCCAATACCGTGGCCGTGGTCGATGCGGTCAACCAGCGGCTGACTGAACTAAAGCGCCAGGACCTGATCCCGGAGGATATGCAGGTTGCACAGGTCGCAGACCAGGCAGTCTATATTCGCAATGCCCTGAACAACGCCACCCTGGCGGCACTGACCGGCACCCTGCTGGCGATGATTGTGGTCTATCTCTTTCTCGGTGATTTGCGACGCACTCTAATCATCGGCAGCGCCATCCCCTTTGCGGTGATGGTGACCTTTGCCCTGATGGCCATGGGCGGGCTCACGTTCAACATCATGACGCTCGGCGGCCTCGCCCTCGGTGTCGGCATGCTGGTGGACAATACCATCGTGATGCTGGAGAACATCCAGCGCCATCAGGCTGCCGGTGAAAAGGGAGAAGAGGCCGGCACCGCGGCCGCCTCCGAGATCAATAGCGCCATCGTTGCCGCAACCAGCACTAACCTCGCCGCCGTCCTGCCGTTTCTCTTTATCAGTGGCCTGGTAGGACTGCTGTTCCGCGAACTGATTTTTACCATTTCGGCCGCCATCGTCGCCTCGATGCTGGTGGCCCTGACACTGGTGCCTGCCTGGGCGGTAAGGGTAAGGGGTCAGGCGGTCAGCACTATCAGCCGCTGGCTAAATCGCGTGGTTAAAAGCATGCAGGAGGGGTACAGCAGGCTGCTTGGAAAGCTTCTCGTCCGCCGCTGGCTACAGGGGACAACGGTCATTGCGCTGGTCGGTGCCCTGCTACTGAGTCTCACCGTCTTCATTGGCGCCAAGCAAACCTTCCTGCCCTCGATGGACACCGGTGAGGTGCGCATCAGCATCAGCGGCGATCCGGGGATCGCTCTGGAGGTGATGGACAGCAATGTCCGTGCGATCGAAAAACTGCTACAGGCCCAACCGGAAGTCCGCTCGGTATTCACCCTGGTAGGCGGCTATATCTTTGGTCGTACCGAACGGGAGAGCAGCAACCGCACCACGATCACCGTACAACTGCTACCACGTGAACAACGTGGCATCAGCAGTGATGAGTGGATCCGCACGATGCAAAAGCGCATCGAGGGACTGGGGCTTACCGGCTTCAAGATCTATATGCGTAGTCGAGGTATACGGGGTATTCGCCTCAGCAGTGGCGATGATGATATCAGCCTGCGACTGCAGGGACCGGATATGGAGGTTCTGCGAGAAGAGGCCGATGCCCTGCTTGCTCACCTTAAAGGCACCCCCGGTATTCGTAACCTGCAGCACTCCGCAGAGGAGATCCTCCAGGAGCTGAGTATTCGCCTTAAACGCGAACGCCTGGCTCAGCTGGGTATGAATGCGGAAACCGTCGGACGCATGCTCCGACTGGCGCTGGAGGGCGAGGTGATCAGCGACTACCTTGAGGGCGATCGTGCCTACGACATCCGGCTACGGCTGCCTCGACGCGAGGTACGCACACCCGAGGCGCTGGAACATCTGGTGCTTCGCAACGGTGTAGATGGACAGTCACTGCAACTGAGTGAAGTGGCAGACCTTAAGCTTATCGCCGCACCGGAGGAGATCCGCCGTGACCGCCAGCGCCGCATCATTGAGATCAGTGCCTCGCTCAGCGGTGATCTTACCTACGGTGAGGTCTATCGGAACCTGCAGAAACGGATCAGTGACTTCCCACTACCCAAGGGGTATACGCTCTACGACGGCGGTGAATTTGAGTCCCTGCAAAAGGGGCGACAGTTGAGTCAGATACTCCTGGGGCTGGCCCTGTTCCTGGTGTTCGTGGTGATGGCGGTACAGTACGAGTCACTGCGCAATCCAGTGGTGATCCTGCTCGGGGTGCCGTTTGCAGTGATCGGTGTCAGCGTCGGGCTGTTTATCACCGGCCTCCCCTTGTCGATGCCGGTATGGCTTGGGATGATCATGCTGGCCGGCATCGTGGTGAACAATGCCATCATCCTGGTCGAATACATGGACATTGCACGCAGCAACGGCATGATATTGGATGAGGCGATCACCGAGGCGGCGCGCCTGCGTCTCCGTCCCATTATGATGACCACCCTGACCACCATTATGGGTATGTCCCCGCTGGCCCTGGGATGGGGCGAAGGGGCGGAGATGCTACAACCACTGGCGGTGGCCCTGATCTCCGGCCTATCCATGTCACTGCTGGTCACGCTGCTGTTGATCCCTATCCTCTATCGTTTCATCCACCGCCATCTGAAAACTGCCGCAATGCAGTAAGGTAGGAGGCATACTCCATCGGCTGTGTGATAAGGACTGTGGGCGCCGCTGTGAGCACCTTGCGAACCCTCTGTAATGTCAGCGGTGAAGCACGTCCCAATGTATGAGCAAGTTCGGCCATAACACTTACTGGCGAGGGCAAAACCGCATCGGGGACAACCGGGCGTGGTGGTGCGAGTGCACCCACTTGCCAACCCGTTTCACTGTGGAAACGCTGCCAGGCTACCTGCAAGAGCTTTACGGCAAGCTCCCTGCTCTTCCCGTCATTACTTGCCTCAGCCCAGTGGAGCAGTCCCCGGGAAACCTGAATATAATCCTCGAAACCGGCCTGACGGATCAGATTTCCATCCAGATCACGCATCCGCCACAATGTAGAACCATCCCAGAGCGAGAAAAGATAATCGCGCACCTCCTCTGCAGCATGACGGTACTGTTTTTTCTCTTCAAGAACGCGACTTAGCGCAGCCAATACCAGTCCATTCGACAAGGCCAGGCGCTTGTTATCCTTGGGCAAATGACGTTGCTGACGCGCTTGAAGCAATACCCGACGTAATGTTTCCTTCACATCGGCAAGCTCATCACCAACAGTATTCGTCATCCCCTGATGGGGAAGCAACAAGCCACCTGCCTGCCACGTATCGTTGTGGTGAAGTGACCAGATTTCCCGCGCCTGCTCATACCTTTGTTGTCCCAGTATCCGGCGCAGTTCATCATCCGTCCAGAGGTAATAACCACCCTCTTCCCCACTCCTGTCCACCGCAGAGAGGGCGCTGATAAAACCTCCTTTTGGATGACGCATCTCACCCAACAGGAAGTCCAGGGTCTCCAGCCCAATCTCACGGTATTGCGATACTTGCCACCTTTGAGCCAGTTCCAGATAGAGGTATGCCAGTTGCGCATTATCGATCAGCATTTTTTCAAAGTGTGGCTCCTGCCAGCCCGGGTCAGTGGTATAACGGAAGAATCCGCCGGCGAGGTGATCGCGTAATCCCAGCGAAGCCATTTGATCGAGTGTTAATTGCACAAATGCCTTCAGTTCGGAATCCACCCCTGCAATCCGTGCCAGGGTGTGCAATAGCGGCACCTGCGGGAATTTGGCCTGCTGCCCGAAACCGCCAGCCAGTAGATCACCCTGTGCTTCCCAGGCACTTAGCAACGATGCCTCCATTGCCTGCGCCAAGGCAATATTATCCATCCCACTCTTTGAATCAGGGCGTTGCGACATTGCTGCCCGTCTGGCCAACGACGAGAGATATCCCGCCTCCTTTTTCCAACGCTCCTGTAGCCGCAAGGCAAAGGCAGAAAACTCCTGCGGCGGCAGATAGGTTGTACCCAGCAGAGGATAACCCTCGGGGGTGATAAAGACGTTTAGTGGCCAACCGGCACTGCCACGTGTCTTATCCACGAAGGCGATCAAATAGGCATCAAGCTCTGGCCACAATTCTCTATCTATCTTCACCGGAATGAAGTGACGGTTCAGCTGCTCGGCTATCTGCGCATTCTGAAAGCTCTCGCGCTGCATCACATGACACCAGTGACAGGCGTAATAGCCACTGGAGATAAACAGGAGTTTGTGTTCACGTTTTGCCTGCTTCAACAAAGACTCATCCCAGAGGCGCCACTGCACCGGGTCGTTCGCATGCAAACGAATATAGGGAGAGGGAAAACGGGCAAGAGGAGATTCCGCTGCCGCCAACGGCATCGCTACCAGCAATAGAAGAATTAAGAGATGCTTTCCGGCCATGCCTCCAGCATAGACCAGGACGGCCTGCAACGGGGAGTCTTAACGCTCCTCGTCCTTATCGGATGACGAACGGTTCGCGCGCTCTTCTTCCTCGTAACGGTCCAGCGCGGCCTCCATGTCCTCGTCAGTCTCAAGATCCTCCTCATCTTCGACTTCCTCATCCCGCTCTCTTTTTAGGCGAAGGAAATAGCGCGAGGCAATAAGACCGACCTCGAAGAGCAACCACATCGGTACCGCGAGTAGGGTCTGGGAGATAATATCCGGCGGTGTGAGCATCATGCCAACGACAAAGGCACCGACAATAATATAGGGCCGCTTTTGTGCCAGGCTCTCCGGCGTTGTCATACCGGTGTAGTTCAGCAGTACCGTGGCAACCGGCACTTCAAAAGCCAGACCGAAAGCAAAGAAGAGCTTGAGCACAATATCCAGGTAGCGCCCGATATCGGGCTGTGTCTCCACCCCGGGGAGCACAATCGAGCCCATAAAATTGAACAGCAGCGGGAGTACGACAAAATAGGCAAAGGCCATCCCCGCATAAAACAATATGACACTGGAAATCAGCAGTGGCGCCACCAGTCGCTTTTCATGCTGATACAGTCCTGGCGCGATGAATGCCCACCCCTGATAGAGGATCACCGGCATCGCAGCAAAGATTGATAGCGCGAGTGCCAGCTTCATTGGCGTAAAGAAGGGATCGATAGGGCCGGTAGAGATCATCTTACTACCGACCAACGTCTGCAGATAAGGCTTGGCTACCAGCTCAAACAGCTCGGTGGAAAAGGTATAGAGCACCACAAAGATCACCAGAATGGTGATCACGGCACGCAACAGCCGGTCACGCATCTCAAACAAATGCGTGAGTAGTGGTTGTTCGTTTTCCACGGGGTCGGGGTTGCTGGAGTTATCCGTCATGCTTTTTGTCGTTGGACTCAGCGGCTTTCACTGTGGTCTCGTTCTGTCCTTCCGCAGCCTCTTTCTCTTCAGTATCTTGCTCTGACGGCATTGCGTTAACCAGGTAGTCCGGTTTGTCTATATCTTCCACCGACTCCCGGGTCTCCTCGATAATGTCGTGCAGTCCACTACTGCGAGCCTGCTCGTCCATAATGCGTTTAAGCTCATCGGCACGCAGCTCCCGGTCGACATCCGCTTTTACCGACATCATAAAACCTCGCATCCGCCCTACCCATAGACCGGCAGTACGTGCGACTTTCGGCAGGCGTTCAGGGCCAATCACCAACAGGGCCACAACGGCAATGACTGCCAGTTCCCAGAAGCCGATATCAAACATCTTTTGTGTGTACCGTTACTGCGCAGAAAGACACCAGGTTTAACCCTTGTCCTTTTCCTTGGAGGCTTCACCTTCGATGACATTGCCCTCTTCGGACTCCTTCTTCTCCAGGTTTGCGGTAGTTTCCTCTTTCTTCTCTCCCTCGCCATCTTTAACGGCATTCTTGAAACCCTTTAC
>JBEPXU010000058.1:0-10391 GCA_041641735.1 Ectothiorhodospiraceae bacterium | reverse complement strand
AGTGTCGCGATCATACGGATACGATTGAGCGACCCGTTCACCAATGAACAAAACCGCTCCTGTGCATCCATGCACCTGCGGTATACCGTTCATCCATGAACATAAAAAAAGCCCCGCCGAAGCGGGGCTTTTTATGTTCAGCCAGGAGGCCGGGCTTACATCATGCCCATGCCACCCATGCCGCCCATATCGCCACCGCCCATCGGTGCGGCCGGCTCTTCCTTCGGGATCTCGGCAACCATTGCCTCGGTGGTGATCATCAGACCGGCCACGGAGGAGGCATTCTGCAGGGCAGAACGGGTCACCTTGGTCGGGTCGAGGATACCCATTTCGATCATGTCGCCGTACTCACCGGTCGCGGCGTTATAACCAAAGTTGTCTTTCCCCTCTTTAACCTTGCTCAGGACCACGGAAGATTCGTCACCGGCATTGGTCACGATGAGACGCAGCGGCTCTTCCATCGCACGGCGGGCGATAGTGATACCGATATCCTGGTCGTGGTTGGCACCTTCAAGCTTCTCGATGGCACCGAGAACGCGAACCAGGGCAACACCACCGCCGGGAACCACACCCTCTTCGACCGCAGCACGGGTCGCGTGCAGCGCATCGTCGATGCGATCCTTCTTCTCTTTCATCTCCACTTCGGTGGCGGCACCGACCTTGATAACCGCAACACCGCCAGCCAGCTTGGCCACGCGTTCCTGCAGTTTCTCTTTGTCGTAGTCGGAGGAGGTCTCTTCCATCTGGGCACGGATCTGAGAAACACGGGCCTCGATGTCGGCCTTGGCACCGGAACCGTCGACAATCACGGTGTTCTCCTTGGAGATCACGGCACGCTTGGCGGTACCCAGGTCGTTGACGGTGACCTGCTCCAGGGACATACCCACCTCTTCGGAGATCACCTGACCGCCGGTGAGGATCGCCATGTCCTGCAGCATCGCCTTGCGACGATCACCGAAGCCGGGCGCCTTGACGGCGGCAACCTTGACGATACCGCGGATGGAGTTGACCACCAGGGTCGCCAGTGCCTCACCCTCGATATCCTCGGCGATGATCAGCAGCGGCTTACCGGACTTGGCAACGGCCTCAAGGGTCGGCAGCAGTTCGCGGATGTTGGAGATCTTTTTGTCGTGCAGCAGGATGTAGGGGTCATCCAGCTCGGCAATCATCTTCTCCTGGTTGTTGACGAAGTAGGGGGAGAGATAGCCACGATCGAACTGCATACCCTCGACCACATCCAGCTCGTCATACAGGGAGGAGCCTTCCTCAACGGTGATAACACCGTCTTTGCCCACCTTGTCCATCGCATCGGCGATGATCTTGCCGATCTTCTCATCGGAGTTGGCGGAGATGGTACCGACCTGGGTGATGGCCTTGTTGTCTTCACACGGCTTGGAGAGCTTCTTCAGCTCCTCGACAGCGGCTGCAACCGCTTTGTCGATACCGCGCTTCAGGTCCATCGGGTTCATGCCGGCGGTAACCGCCTTGTTACCCTCGCGCAGGATGGCCTGGGCCAGTACGGTCGCGGTAGTGGTACCGTCACCGGCGATATCGGCGGTCTGGGAAGAGACCTCTTTCACCATCTGGGCACCCATGTTCTCGAACTTGTCTTCCAGCTCGATCTCGCGGGCGACAGAGACGCCGTCCTTGGTGATATTCGGGGCACCGAAGCTCTTCTCCAGAACCACGTTGCGGCCCTTGGGACCGAGGGTTACCTTGACCGCGTTGGCCAGGATGTTGACGCCATTGAGCATCTTGTGGCGGGCGTCATCAGAAAAACGGACTTCTTTTGCGCTCATTGCTTCAATTCCTCTTTACAAATCTTGTTCAAAAGTCGATATCGGTCAGGCAATTAGCCTTCGACAACACCCATAACGTCTTCTTCACGCATCATCAGCAACTCTTCACCCTCAACCTTGACGGTGGTGCCGGAATACTGGCCGAAGAGCACCTTGTCACCGACTTTCACGTCCATCGGACGGACTTCGCCGCTCTCGAGGATGCGACCCTTGCCCACGGCGAGAACCTCACCCTGGTTGGGCTTTTCTGCTGCTGAGCCAGGCAGAACGATACCACCGGCGGTGGTGGTCTCTTCTTCCATGCGACGGACAAGCACGCGATCATGCAACGGACGAATGTTCATTCTTTTCTCCTTCAAAACCACATAGATGTTAAACGACATCCCACCGTCCCCCATTTTCGTTTGGAGGTAGCGGTGTGCCGCTTGGGGGACAAACAGATACTGTTAGCACTCCCCTCACGTGAGTGCTAATAATAATTACCAAAACGGAATAGTCAAGAGCCCAGGGTCATTGTGTCAGGGCAAAAAGGGCTTCGCTGTACGGCGAAACCCCGGCAGAATAGTCATGGGAAGAGAGTATGGGTGCCAGCCCTTAGTCGTCGTCTTCGCGACGATACTCCCCCTCAAGGGTCTGGGGGCCGCTCTGCGGTCGGTGTGGATGCCCCTGCGGACCCATGGTCTGGATCACGCCTCGCTCGAGCACCTTCAGGATAAGCCACTGACGCAAGGGGGGGATAAGCCCCAGGAATCCCAGGGTATCGGTGAAAAAACCAGGGGTCAGCAACAGTGCCCCGGACAGCAACAGCACCACACCCTCCAGCATGGCTACTGTCGGCAGCTCACCCCTGCCCAGTGCAGTCTGCACCTTGGCATAGGTATACAGGCCCTGGTGCCGTAAGAGGAAAGCACCAAGCACCGCAGTAAAGACCACCATTGCCACCGTGGGGAAGGCACCAATAACGCTGCCGACCTTGATCAGCAGGTAGATTTCCAGCAGGGGGATGAGAAGAAAGAGTATAAAAAGGGATCGAAACAAGGTATTCGCCAATCTCAGCTAAAGGTAAGTAGTATAACGCCCAAGGTACCGGCTATGACACCCCGGGTGGAAAACCGTTCCATTCGGGTGCTTGCCCTGGGCATTTATTCACCGCTAGGCTACGCCCTATGAATTATCGACTCGTAATCTCCACCTGCCCGGACATGGAAACGGCCGAATCGCTGGCTGCCATGCTTGTCGCCGATAAGCTGGCCGCCTGCGTCAGCATCCTTCCCGGCGCCCGCTCCATTTATGAATGGCAGGGCAAGGTGGAGAAGGAGAGTGAACTCATACTATTGATAAAGAGCCGCGATGATCGCCTGCCGCAACTGGAGAAGCGAGTGCTGGAGATGCACCCGTACGAACTCCCTGAGCTCATCGCTGTCCCTATTGAGGAGGGGCTAAGACCCTACCTCTCCTGGATTGACACACAACTGGACAACCAAGAATGAAAAAACTTCTCATCACACTGCTGTCGCTGCTTCTTACCACCAGTTTTCAGGCCAATGCCCAGGAGGAGGGCGAACCGCTTGAGGCCTCCAAGGCCTTCGCCCTCAGCGTCGAGGTTGTCGATGCCGAGACCATACAGGCGACCTGGGATATCACCGACGGTTACTACCTCTATCGCAGCAAGCTGAAGTTCGAAAGCCGAACCGAGGGCATGACTCTGGGCGAGCCACAGCTACCATCCGGTAAGGTCAAACATGATGAGTTTTTCGGTGATGTGGAGGTCTACCGCGGGACAGTCACCGCCACCATCCCCCTTCAACGTAGCCCCGAGGCCGGTAACAGCCTGGTTCTGAAGACCACCTCCCAGGGCTGTGCGGATATCGGAATCTGCTATCCGCCCCAACACCAGACCCATGAACTCTCCCTGCCTGACCTGGCACCTGCCGACCCCGCGGCGATCCTCTCGGGCATGGGTGACGATATGGGGCTAAACAGCGAAGGGGAGATCCTGGAACCGGATCAGGCCTTCCGTTTCAGCACCGAGGTGACGGACGCAAACACCGTCATCGCACGCTGGGAGATCGCCCCAAAACACTACCTCTATAAAGATAAGTTCACCTTTGAGCTCGCCGATGCACAGGGGGTAATCCTCGGACAGGTGAGCCTGCCAAAGGGTGAAGAGAAGGATGATGAGTTCTTCGGCAGGATTGAGGTCTATCACGACCAGGTGGAGGCGCGTCTCCCCCTCAACCGCGACAACCCAGACGCAACCACCGCAAAACTCAAAGTAAGCTATCAGGGCTGTGCAGAGGCGGGGATCTGCTATCCGCCTATCAAGAAAAGTGTCGATTTGGACCTGCCGGCTGCCAGTGCCGGTGCCGTATCGGCCCCTGCAGCCTCTGCCACAGGGCAAAGCGGCACTCTCTCTGCCCCGACCTGGAGTGAGCTAGACCTGCAGGACACCGATCAGGTACTGGCTTACCTGCTCAACAGCCCGCTGGTGGTGGTGATCGGTATCAGCATCGTGCTGGGTCTTCTCATTGCCTTCACCGCCTGCATGTACCCGATGATCCCCATCGTCTCCAGTATCATCGTCGGCCAAGGCGAGGAGATGTCCCGCAGCAAGGGCTTTTTCCTCACCCTGGTGTATGTTGAAGCCATGGCGCTGACCTTCGGCATCATCGGCGGCATTATGGGCGGTATCGGCGGCGGGGTCGGCCTGCAGGCCTATTTCCAGAGCCCCTGGCTGCTGATCCCTTTTGCAGGCCTGTTCGTGCTGCTCGCGCTGTCGATGTTCGGCTTTTATGAGATCCAGATACCCAGCGCCATCCAGAGCCGTATTAGTAATATCAGCAACCAGCAGAAGGGAGGCAGCCTGCTGGGGGTAGGCATTATGGGGGCGCTCTCCGCCCTGATCATCGGCCCCTGTGGCGGCCCGATGCTCATCGCTATGCTCGCCTACGCCGCCGGTATCGGCAATGTGGGCGAAGGCTTTGTCGCCCTCTTTGCCTTCGGCAACGGCATGGGCCTGCCCCTGCTAGCGGTGGGGCTGCTCGGTGGCGAGCTGTTGCCCCGTGCCGGCACCTGGATGGATGCGGTTAAGGCCACTGCAGGGGTCATCCTGCTGGCAGTAGCGCTGGTCTTCCTTGAGCGCATGCCCAGCATTTTCCCTCTGGGGCTGACTACCTTCCTGTGGGCGGCGCTGTTCACCATCGCCGCCGTCTACATGGGGGCGCTGGAACCCTTCAAGGAGGGCGGTTCGGGCTGGCTCAAGCTGCGCAAGGGGGTAGCTGTGATCATTATGATTTACGGCGCCATCTTCATGCTCGCCAGCCTCACCGGCGGCAGCGGCGACCTGACCAACCCGTTGCATGGCAGCAAACTGACCGCCACGACTACCGTCGTCAGCGGAGCGGGCGGCGCCGTGGCCGAGAGCCATTTTACCCAGGTTAAGAGCGTGGATGACCTGAAGGCCGAACTGGCCAAGGGCCAGCCGGTGATGCTCGACTTCTATGCTGACTGGTGCACCTACTGTAAGACCTACGAGAAATATGTCTTCACCGACCCTGCAGTAGCGGAGCTGATGGGCAAATTCAACACCCTCCAGGCGGATGTGACCCGAAACGACGCTGATGATAAGGCACTGCTCAAGCATGTTGGGGTCTACCTTCCCCCGGCCATCCTCTTCTTCGATGCCAATGGCCAGGAGCTACGCCAGCTGCGGATTGTGGGAGAGATGGAGGCCGAGGAGTTCGCCGCTCACCTCAACAAGGTTCTGGCCGCTCTCTAAAATATGAGACACGACTCCTACAGCGCCATACCGCGTATCGCTCTCCTCGCTTTGCTCCTCCCGCTGTTATTTGCCTGCGGCGAACAAAGCGAAGCACCGAAGGCTCAGCAAGACACTACCGCGGCAGCCAATTTCACCCTTCCCGATCTGGAAGGGGGCAACCATAGCCTCTCCCAGTGGAAAGGACAGGTGGTGTTACTCAACTTCTGGGCACCCTGGTGTCCGCCCTGTCGCAAGGAGGTCCCCGCGTTCATCGCGCTGCAGGAGAAGTATGCCGATCAGGGTTTCACTGTGGTCGGCATCACCGTGGATACCCGTAAGAATGCCCAGACCTTTGCCGACACCACCGGCATCAACTACCCCGTGCTTGTCGCCGAGGAGCAAGGGATCGAAATTGCCAAACAATACGGCAATAAGGTCGGTGCCCTACCCTATACTGCCCTGATTGACCGACAGGGCAATATTGTCTTCACTCAACGAAACGAGCTGACCCGTAAAGAAGCGGAAAAGGCCTTGGCAGGGGTGCTATAGCACCTAAATGTGACCTCGGTCACACTCGAACAGGGTTAATCTTGCAATTATCTTCGCTGAACAGGCCGCTAACTCATTGCTTCTGGACAACTCCCGCCCCATGATGCAAAATGGCTCTCCTTTTGGGGAGTCCCGCACCAAGAAAAAACAACAAATTAGCGGGAACTTGCAACGAATACACGGTAATTGCGCTGCAACTGCCGCCGAAGGTGAACGTGGGAAAGAAATATGGCCAATCTGTTGGTGCTCAACGGTCCAAACCTCAACCTCCTGGGTATTCGGGAGCCGGGACACTATGGCACTGACAGCCTGGAACAGATCAACCAGCGTCTCACTGAGACAGCAAAGGCTGCCGGACATAGCCTGGAGAGTTTCCAGAGCAATGCCGAGCACGAACTGGTTGACCGTATCCATCGTGCGCGGGATGAAGGGATCGACTGGATCATCCTCAATCCTGCGGCCTTTACCCACACCAGCGTGGCAATACGCGATGCCCTTTCCGGCGTTGCGATTCCGTTCATTGAGGTGCACCTCTCCAATGTGTACGCCCGCGAGCAGTTCCGGCGTCACTCCTACTTTTCAGATATCGCCAGCGGCGTAATCAGCGGGCTTGGTGCCCAGGGTTACGAACTGGCGTTGGCGGCGGTACTTAGCCGCCTTTCAACCTAACAAACACCATCGATAACAACAGGTTTAGAGCAAAATGGACATTCGTAAAGTCAAAAAATTGATTGAACTGCTGGAAGAGTCTGGCATTGCAGAGATCGAGATCCACGAAGGCGAGGAATCCGTTCGCATCAGCCGCAACAGCCAAAATGCTGCGCCGGTGGCTGCTCCTGTTGCCGCGCCGGCACCCGCTCCGGCCCCCGCAGCCGCCCCGACCGCTGAAGCTGCCGATACCGGCTCCGATATACCCAGCGGCCATCAGGTCACCTCCCCGATCGTGGGCACCCTCTACCGTTCCCCTTCCCCGAGCGCCAAGCCTTTTGTCGAGGTCGGCCAAAGCGTGAACGTGGGTGATACCCTCTGCATCATTGAGGCGATGAAGATCATGAATCAGATCGAAGCGGACAAGGGCGGTGTCATTAAGGCCGTTCTGGCCGACAACGGCGAGCCGGTCGAATACGGTCAGCCGCTGTTTATCATCGAGTGATCCCCTCTTAAAATAACAAGCAGAAATCCTATGTTCGACAAGATAGTTATTGCTAACCGTGGAGAGATCGCCCTGCGTATCCTCCGCGCCTGCCGTGAGCTGGGCATTAAGACCGTGGCAGTCCACTCCTCGGCAGACCGTGACCTCAAGCACGTACGCCTGGCCGACGAGTCGGTCTGCATCGGTCCGGCCTCCTCCACCGAGAGCTACCTCAATATCCCGGCGCTGATCAGTGCGGCCGAGGTGACCGATGCCATGGCCATCCACCCCGGCTATGGCTTCCTCTCGGAAAATGCCGACTTTGCCGAGCGGGTTGAGGAGAGCGGATTTGCCTTTATCGGCCCGAAGTCCGAAACCATCCGCCTGATGGGTGACAAGGTCTCCGCCATCGAGTCGATGAAAAAGGCCGGTGTCCCCACCGTACCCGGCTCCGACGGCCCGTTGGGAGATGACGCTGACGCTAACCTCCGTATCGCCCGCGAGATCGGCTACCCGGTCATCATCAAGGCAGCCGGCGGCGGCGGTGGCCGCGGTATGCGCGTGGTGCACTCCGAGGCCAATCTGCTCAACGCCATCTCCCTGACCAAAAACGAAGCCGGCACCGTCTTCGGCAACGATATGGTCTACATGGAGAAATTCCTTGAGAATCCGCGCCATGTGGAGATTCAGGTCCTGGCCGATACCCACGGCAATGCCATCCACCTGGGTGAACGCGACTGCTCCATGCAGCGTCGCCACCAGAAGGTCATTGAGGAGGCACCTGCCCCCGGCATCAGCGAGGAGCTGCGCCAGCAGATCGGTCAACGCTGCGCCGATGCCTGCGTCGAGATCGGTTACCGTGGTGCCGGCACCTTCGAATTCCTCTACGAAGATGGCGAGTTCTACTTCATTGAAATGAACACCCGCGTTCAGGTCGAACACCCGGTGACCGAGATGGTCACTGGTGTGGATATCGTTCGCGAACAGATCCTCATCGCCGCTGGAGAAAAGCTGGGCTATTCCCAGGACGACATCAAGATCAATGGTCACGCCGTCGAGTGCCGCATCAATGCCGAGGATGCCGAGACCTTCATGCCCTCACCCGGCAAGATCGTACGCGCCCACATGGCCGGTGGCCCGGGTGTACGCATCGACTCGCACATCTACAACGGCTATACCGTACCGCCGCACTACGACTCGATGATCGGTAAACTCATCACCCACGGCCCCACCCGTGAGATCGCCATGGCGCGTATGCGCACCGCACTGGATGAGACCATCATTGAAGGCATCAAGACCAATATTCCGCTACACCAGAAACTGGTTGAGGACTCCGCCTTCATGGCCGGAGGTACCAATATCCACTATCTGGAGAAGAAACTCGGGTTGTAGAACGGGTTTGGTAGTTGGTTCTGAAGGGGCGACTTCGGTCGCCCTTTTTTAGTTCAAAGTCCAAAGTTCAAGGTTCAAAGTAGAGGCTTCATGTGAGTGGCGGAGACCTTCAGATACCCCGTGAGCCATACCGTTGAACTTTGAACCTGGAACTTTAAACTCCCTTCTCCCCTTTTTGCTAAGATCCCCCCAACCAAAAACGCAACCCGAGACCCCAATGCCCTGGCTCCAACTCACCTTCTACTCCACCAAGGACGATGCCGAAGCCCTCGCCGACCTGCTGTCAGAGGCCGGTGCCGCTGCGGTAACCATGCAGGATGCCGCCGATCAGCCGCTGTATGAGCCTCCGCCGGGTGCCACACCACTCTGGCAACTGACCAATGTGGTCGGGCTGTTCGATGAGAGCTTTAACTCCGATGCTGTCATCAATCAACTCCAGGCACAGTGGTCTTCGGAATTGCCGGAGTATCGCAGCGAGCAATTGGAGGATCAGGATTGGGAACGTGCCTGGATGGACGACTTCAAGCCGATGCAGTTCGGAGAGCGCCTCTGGATCGTCCCGAGCTGGCACGAGGCACCGCAGCAGGACGATGTAAACATTCATCTCGACCCGGGGCTGGCCTTCGGCACCGGCACCCACCCCACCACACGGCTCTGTCTGGAGTGGCTGGACGGTCATGATGTCGAAGGGTTGCCTGTGATTGATTACGGCTGCGGTTCGGGCATCCTGGCAATAGCTGCGGCACTGCTTGGGGCCGAGTCGGTGCTGGCGGTAGATAATGATCCCCAGGCACTCGTTGCGACCCTGGATAATGCCCGGCGCAACCATGTCGAGGCGCGCATCAGGGCCTATCTGCCGAAGGAGGCACCCGACGAAACGGTGCCGTTGTTGCTGGCCAATATCCTCGCCGGTCCCCTTATCGAGCTATCCCCACAACTGGCCTCTCGGGTGCAGAGTGGCGGCCATATCGTCCTCTCGGGCATTCTTCCTGAACAGGCCGATGCCGTTTCCACCGCCTACAGCACGTGGTTTACAATGCAGCAGCCCACCGTGCTCGATGGCTGGGTCCGTCTCGAAGGGAAAAAGCACGAAGTATAATCGTCGACAGCACGAGATACCGTCGACTCAAGCCCGTGAAGACAATATCAAACAGCTTGGAACCACTATTAAAATAAGCTAACTTGCTTCGTTTAGACGCCAGATTAACGAACTGCAAGAACGACCAGCCATCCCCATGTTAACCCAGTGCCCAGAGTGTCAAACGGTTTTTCGCGTCAGACCTGAACAGCTACAGGCTGCGGGTGGCAAGGTTCGTTGCAGCCGCTGCCATACGGTCTTCAATGCCGCAGAGCAGCGCTTCGCCCCTGAACAGGAAGCCAATGCGCCGGCTCAATCCGTTCAGCCAACATCCCGGGAACGCTCCCGCCCCACCCCCCGTAAACCCGAACAGAGGCATGGCGTACAGCCGGATGCGAAGCCCAATCCAGCCCCTCGGAAAAAGCCGCACATCTCACCGGCGGACACGACGGATAAAGCCGATGCAAAGGCCACGAGCCCTGACACAGTCCCAGATAATGGGGTTGCCAAAACGGGCAGAACCCAAACGGTGTTGCGGCCAACCACATCAAAGGGGCCCACGCCATCAGGCAACGAGCCATTGAGGCAGCCCGCAGGCCCCCGCCACCCGATGGCAACAGTGAAAAGGAAAAACCTGCCAGAGGAAACAACAACAGAAACAGACGGCCTATCAGGGGAGAA
>JBEPXU010000057.1:0-10421 GCA_041641735.1 Ectothiorhodospiraceae bacterium | reverse complement strand
GATATCCTTGGCGCAATCGGCACGATCAATGAGCTTGATGTAGGGCAAAGCACGACCATCAAGTCTGGAGGCGTGACGATTAATGTTGATACCTACAATGTGGGTACGGCAAGTGGCGAGGATATCTACGGATACCCTGTCAGCGACAATGATGATGCGGATGTCTACGCACTGTATGCCGACATCGTGGTGGATAAGTCAGGTACTTCACAGGTGATCGTGACCGGTGACAACTCCATCATCTACAGCATCGATGTCACTAATGATGGCGAGGCAACTGCGGAGAATGTAGTACTGACCGACCCGTTACCGGAAGGCTTTGTCTTCGATGCGGACGGTCTCGACCCCCACTGTACCAGCAATGGTCTGACACCGCCGAGCGTCAGCTGTGCTCTGGGAGATATGGCACCCGGAGATATGATCACATTAACCTTCGACGGTAGTACCACGCTGGCTTCAGGCAGCATGCTGAATGAGGCCTGTGCCACCACGGACACTCCGGAGATCTACACCGACAATAACTGTGATGACACCACCACACGCATTGTCCCCGGAGCAACCCGTACCATCGGCTTCTGGGGTAATCATCCGAACTACATGGAGATGTGTCTCGAAGCCAACGACTGGCAGGTGGACCTCGGCTTCTACAGTATGGATGCCTCGGGCGATGCCGGGTTGCAGGATGCGATGCTGAGGGACAGCATCGGTATTATCAAAACCAATATCGCCAAGGACACCTGTGGTGATAAACGCAGCCGCTTCCAGAAGACCGCGTTGCAGTCAGGACGTCAGGTTCTGGCCGCCTTCTGTAACGTCACGACGCTGGGCGGTGGTTTTGATGGCTTCGAAGGTTACACGGACTTCGATGAGTTCCTGCAGGAGTGGCTCGACGCAGTCGATGCGGAAGATACCCACACCATGCTTGAACTTGGAGGCATCGCCGATGAGTTCAACAACAGTGGTGACGACATCCCCCTCGATGGTAGCCCGGGACCGGCTAATCCGCACTTCGAGTGGACCGACCCGACCAGCCCGGATACCTGCCCGACAAGTAGTAATGGTAAGGGTAAGGGTAAGGGCAAGCCGGGAGAAAGTGCAGGTGGCTGTACTATAGGTACCGGTAGTGGTTTCGACCCATTGCTGCCGCTGATGGTACTGATCGCCAGCGTCTACCTCTGGCGCAGAAGAAGGCAGAAAGCCTGATAAATTCTCTCCCCACCCTTAGGCGGTCATCTGACCGCCTTTTTTTGTGCCTGTTTCGGTTGGAGGCAATATGGCTGCCACCAGATTTTACTCGTCATTGGTGTTGAGGCGGATTGAACTGGACGGTTCAGGCAACTAGTGGGGCGTTGTGATGTCGTGTTTATCAATGAGGCGGTAGAGTGTTGCACGTGAGATGCCCAGTTCGCGGGCAGCTTCGCTGATGTTATGTTGCTGATGATGCAAGGCGTTTTTTATAGCGTCTACCTCGGCCTGTTTTCGTGCACTCTCCAATGTGATGGGTATGCGTTTGGAGTCCCGGCGCTCGATGCCGAGATCTTCCGGGCGGATGAGTGAGCCTTCTGCAAGAACAATGGCGTGTTGTACACGATTCATCAATTCGCGGATGTTTCCTGGCCAGTGATAACTGCGAATTGCCGAGATGGCTTCACTGCTAAATCCGTTGGGCCCCGGCTGGCCCACGACCCGAAAACGTTGAAAGAAGTAGCGTGCCAGAAATTCCGTGTCGCCGTTTCGCTCCCTCAATGGGGGAAGTTCGATTTTGAGGACGTTCAGACGATAAAACAGATCCTTGCGAAAGCGTCCCTCAGCCACGGCACGATCAAGGTCAATATGGGTTGCCGCCACAATCCGGACATCAACTGGGATATCTTCATTACCGCCGATACGTCGGATGCAACCCTGCTCGAGGACACGTAACAGATTGACCTGTTGCTCTTGTGGCATGTCGCCGATTTCATCGAGAAAAAGCGTTCCATGATGACAGGATTCAAACCGGCCGATCTTGCGTTGGTGGGCATCCGTATAGGCCCCTTTCTCATGCCCAAATAGCTCTGCCTGAATCAAACTGGAGGGCAATGCTGCACAGTTCAGTGCCTCGAAGGGCTGGTCGTGACGTGAGGAGAGTTGATGAATTGCCTGTGCCACCAACTCCTTTCCAGTCCCACTTTCACCATAGATGAGGACCGTGTTGGGGGTATCTGCAATCCGGGTAATTTGCTGGCGTATACGTTCAACTTCCTGGCTATTACCCAGTAGCAGGCTAATCTCGCAACTGCTGTGTGACAGATCGCTGACCTGCTTGCGTAATGCAAGCATGCCAAAAGCATGGCCGATGATAATACCCAGTCGTTGATGCTCGATGGGGAGGTGGTGATAATCGTAAAAGCTTCGCGTGATCAGGTCGAAGATGCGAGGCTTTTGAACCAGACTTTCCGTGAGCAAGGCAATCCAGGCACACTCATGATGCTCACTGATCATCTGCTCCAGCAGGCTCAAGCTCGGCTCGCTGAGCTGCTCCGGGAACAGGATGAGTACCACTGCACCAGGTTTTTCCCGCAGCGCGGCATTGAGCGCCGCCGGTTCGCTGAAGCGCGATAGGGTCATGCCCAGTTGCGCTAGTCCGGCAGACCGTTCCGTAGCGCTATTAGCGAGATTCCATAGAAGGAGGGGGCGATGTCTCTCTGGCTGCCTGGTGGAGGCCTTAGCCAGAGCAGGGTTGAACGGAACTGACTGCAGATTCATACGAACAACAATCCGGTAGCATATTGGATGAATACTCTAACCAGATAGATAGTTCTGTCTGACGCATTCGTCAACAAATGCACATAAGAGGCATGTTTAGTTCGGTTCCTGTGCCTGTGCACTTGTTGCCAGGGTCTGCTTTGGAACTGGAAGCTTTGCCCCTTTCTTCACTCGGTACCAGCTAAGGGCCTTAAGGGCATTAAAGCGTTTAACTTCCCTGTCCATCTGCGGGAGTTCGGAAGGGGCAGGAGGGCCGCCCGCCAGGGAGAACAGCTTGTAGTGCTCACTGTCATTGGCAATAAAGTTCTCGCCCATAATGAATTCCCAGCCGAAGCCGTAACTGGGTGAGGGCTTGTCCAACAAATTGTGCCCGAATGCGGTGTAGCGATAACCCGGATCCGCGGCTAACTCGATAAGTGTGGAGGGGATATCCATGTGCGATCCGGCGGTCTTTTTCACGACGCCCGACTCGGGCAGAACCTGTGGGCCATAGAGAATGAACGGTACCGCCGTCTGTTCGGCAACATTATCTCCCGGAAACTTGATGCGTAGCCGGGCGGTGTGATCTCCGGTGATGGCGAAGACGGAACGATCCAGTTGCCTGGCGGCGTTGCGCACAAAATGACCAGCCTGCTGATCAGCATACCAGAGGTGTCCCAGCACTTTACCCGTATCATCCTTGGTCGGTTTTAACGGTGCCGGCAGGGTTTTTCCGTTAAGGGGATAACCGAGGGCCGCCAAATCGAGGTCGTAGGGCGGGTGATTGGAGGTCGATAGAATAAAATTGAAGCTCGGCTTGTCAGGATCCTGTTTGACCGTTTTGAGTACATAGTCGAACAGGTAGCTGTCATCGACGCCCCACTCATTGGTGTTTTTCCCGGCGCTCATGTCCCCGCCACCGTAAATTTCAACGAATCCCTGGTGGGTGGCAAAGGAGTCGAGGCGCTGCCAGCTTAGAAAGCCGCCGTAGAAGAACCGGGTGGTATAGCCAAGCTTTTTGAGGTTTGCCGCCAACGCAGAGGGGTAGGCCGTTTGAGAGCTCTGTTCATAATTAATGTTCAAGCCCGCATCGGGCATGCCTGTTACCAGCGCGCTCAGGGACCCGATGGTACCGCTGCCTGCGGGCAGGAAATTGGGGAAATAGATCCCGTCATCGGCCAGCGAAGAGAATGCCGGCGACAGCCCGAGTTCACGATAGGCCGGCATGACGGTCCAGCCACTGTGGCTCTCCATCAATATCAGGAAGATGTGTTTCGGCTTCCTGCCCTCATAGCCTGCTGCGCTGACCGACAGCAGTTTGTCCAGATCCTGTTTGTTTCCGCGCGACTCACCCCGCTGATTCAGTTCATACTGGACGGCCTCTCCAATCTTCTGGCTGGGCCAAAATTGCTTGAGGGCTGCGCGCCCTTCAAGCTCCAGTTTAACCTTGAGCGTGTAGCGAAGGGCCGTGAAGGGGTTGACCACGGTACGGTTGAGAAAAAGGTCATTCACGACAAAGGCGTGCTTCAGCCGGATCGGTTCCCCCCAAAGCGTTCCGCCACGCACTGCCGCGGTCATTACCAGAAAGATCATCATGCCCATCACGACACGCGCACCGAGGGAGCGGTGGTGAAGGTTGAGGCCAGGAACGGACGGGGTTGATCGCATCCAGCGACGGATGAGCCAGAGGTTTAGCAAGACTAGCGGAGTGGCGATGCTGATGAACAGCAGCGGGTGATACTCCTTCCAAATGGTGAGCAGAATGGCTGTGGTGTCATCGTAGGCGAGGCCGAATACCATCTGATTGAACTGATCGCCGTAGACGCTGAAAAAGACCAGATCCACACCGAAGATGAGGATGCTGATGATGGCAAACAGTGAGGCGGAAATATACCGGGCCTTACCGATAAAACGACCGATGGGGAAGGCGGTGACAGCAAGGCTGGCAAGGAACGTGGGGGCGACCCAGACGCCTGCTGTGGAGATGTCATAGCGCAGGCCGTTGCCCAGCACCATCAGAACGGAGTCGAGATCGCCACGGGGGCCAATCTGTCCGTGAAAGACAGTGATGAGCAGCAGCCGGAAGAGCTGCAGGGTTACTGTGATATAAAACAGAAGCTGGAAGTCCTTGCCCCAGTGGTGGAGCAGGGACTTCCAGCCCTTTGGTGCTACAGCAGTACCCTGATTCAGACTACTTCTCCTGGTTTTCCAGATAACGCTCGGCATCCAGTGCGGCCATGCAGCCGCTGCCGGCGGAGGTGATGGCCTGCTTGTAAATGGGGTCAGCTACATCGCCAGCGGCATACACGCCCTCGACTGAGGTGGCGGTGGCGTTACCTTCGCCACCTTTCTTAGTGACAATATAACCATGGTCAAGTTCCAGTTGGCCATCGAACATGCCGGTATTGGGCTTGTGGCCGATGGCGATAAACAGACCGGTCAAATCCAGCTCCTTGGTGGAGCCGTCCTGGCTGTTCTTGATACGCACGCCGGTCACGCCGGAGTTGTCGCCCAGTACCTCGTCCACCTCGTGGAAAGTCTCCAGGCTGATGTTGCCGTTCTCGACCTTCTCCATCAGTTGGTTGACCAGGATCTTTTCGGCGCGGAAGGTATCGCGGCGGTGGATCAGGGTGACGTGCTCGGCGATGTTGGAGAGGTATAGCGCCTCCTCAACAGCGGTATTGCCGCCGCCGACGACACCGACCTTCTGGCCCTTGTAGAAGAAGCCGTCGCAGGTGGCGCAGCCGGAGACGCCGCGGCCCTTGAAGTTCTCCTCGGATTCCAGCCCCAAATACATGGCGGAGGCGCCGGTGGCGATGATCAAGGCATCGCAGGTATAGGTGGCGGAATCGCCCTTGAGGGTAAAGGGGCGCTGAGAGAGGTCGGTCTCGTTGATGTGGTCGAAGATGACCTCGGTGTCGAAGCGCTCGGCGTGCTCAAGCATCTGCTGCATCAGCGCCGGGCCGGTCAGGCCTTCGCTGCCACCGGGCCAGTTGTCTACCTCGGTGGTGGTGGTCAGCTGGCCACCTTGCTGCATGCCGGTAACCAGCACAGGGTTGAGATTCGCACGGGCGGCGTAAACGGCGGCGGTGTAGCCGGCAGGACCGGAACCGAGGATAAGAAGGCGACAGTGCTTGGTTTCGCTCATTGTGGGTAAACTCCGTGTGATAGACTGCAAAAACGGTTGCAAATACCTGTAACCATTAATAAGTGATCATAAAGTGCTGGCATATTACGAGATGCCGAATCTCGGGTAAAGGAGGCGCCAATGCGTATCGGTATTCCCCGCGAAGTGAAAACCCTTGAGGGGCGGGTCGGACTGGTTCCCGCCGCCGTGGCGGAGCTGGCCGGCCATGGCCACCAGCTTCTGGTTGAGCAGGGGGCCGGCGTCCTCAGCGGTTACAGCGATGAAGAGTACCGTCAGGCGGGTGCCACCATCGTACCCGATGCCTCTTCGGTATATGGGGATGCGCAGGTGATCATCAAGGTGAAGGAGCCGCAACCTGAGGAGCTCACGCTGCTGCGCTCGGATCATCTGCTGTTTTGCTACCTGCACCTGGCGGCAGAACGTGATTTGATGCGTCGGTTACTCGAAATCGGATTGACCGCCGTGGCTTTTGAAACGGTTGCTGAAGGTAATCGCCTGCCACTGCTTGCGCCAATGTCGGATATCGCGGGCAAGGTGGCGATACAGGTGGGTTCACACCTGTTACACCAGCCGCAGGGCGGTCGTGGGCTTTTACTCGGTGGTTTGCCCGCCGCCGAGCGGGGCCATGTAGTCATTCTCGGCGCCGGTGTGGCAGGCGGCAACGCAGCGGCAATGGCTGCAGCGATAGGGGCCCAGGTGACCGTCTTCGACAAGAGTCGCGACAAACTGGCTGCAATGCGTGCGCTGGGGGACAATGTTACGGCTTTGCACCCCTATGCCCACGATATCGATAAGGCGGTGAAGGAGGCGGATCTGCTCATCGGTGCCGTGCTGCTGCCAGGAGCCAGGGCACCGCATCTGGTTTCGGCGGAACAGGTCAAACAGATGCAGCCGGGTAGTGCTATTATCGACATCTCGGTCGATCAGGGGGGCTGCATCGAGACCACCCGTCCGACCACCTATGACAATCCGACATTTGTCTGGGAGGGGGTGATTCATTTTGGGGTTACCAATATGCCCGGGGCGGTACCGCGCAGCGCTTCACAGGCTCTCTCGGCAGCGATTATTCCTTATGCCACCAAGCTGGTGGCGGGTGACTGGGAGGGTGATCCGGCGCTGGCCGCCGGGGTCAATGTCCGTGACGGTAAGGTGGTCTATCCGGCGCTTAAATAGAGTGTTTGAATTTATATAAATATGTATAATTACAATATGTTATTAATTCTTTTTGTGTTTCAGGATTAACTTTGGCACAGGCATCTCATAAAAAGGGCGAGGGGATCGCCATTGCATCGCATCTGCAACGCGGATTGCGTGAAGGCGCCCTGATCCTGGTCAGTACACTGGCGCTCTATCTGTTGATTTCACTGCTCAGTTACAGCAGTGCGGATCCCGGCTGGTCGCACAGCGGAGCGACGAACCATATCGAAAATATGGGTGGTCGTGCCGGGGCCTGGTTCTCCGATATCTTCCTCTATCTTTTTGGCCTGATGGCATACCTCTTCCCCTTCATGGTCGCCTATGGTGCATGGATGCTCTACCGCGAGGAGCGTGGTGGGGAGGAAGACGGCAGTTATGCCCTGAATGTCACCCTTCGCGGCATCGGCTTTGTGGTCACCATGGCAGCCGGGGCTGGTCTTGCCTACATGCACTTCCATAGCGGTACAGAGCTGCCGATGAACAGTGGTGGCATTCTCGGTGATGTTGTTGCCAAAGGGCTGGTAAAGGCATTCAGTTTTCTCGGTGCCACCCTGTTTCTGTTAGCGCTGTTTCTCACCGGAGTGACTCTTTTCACCGGCCTCTCCTGGTTCTGGCTGATGGATGTTACTGGATCACGGACCCTGGGGCTGGTTGGGTGGCTTCACCATAAGTGGCTGGACCTTCGCGATCGGATCATTGCGCGTAAAGCCCGTATAAAGCGCGAGAAGAGTTTCTCGCAGGAGACCAAAAAGGTCGAGAAGCGGCAACCGCCCAAGATTCAGCCGGTGATCAAAAAGCCCAAGCCCCCGAGTGTGCGCGAGCAGAAGGAGAAGCAGGTTCCACTGTTCGAGCCGGAGGCAGAGAACTCGCTGCCCCCCTTGTCCCTTTTGGACCAACCCACGGCACCGAAAAATCCGATTTCCACCGAATCGCTGGAGGCGATGTCCCGGCTGGTGGAGATGAAACTCAAGGATTTTGGTATCGATGTGACGGTTGAGGCCGTCCATCCCGGGCCGGTAATCACCCGTTTTGAGTTGCAACCTGCACCGGGCGTTAAGGTTAGTCAGATCGCCAATCTTTCCAAGGATTTGGCACGCTCCCTCTCCACCATCAGTGTGCGTGTGGTGGAGGTGATCCCGGGCAAGACCACCGTGGGGCTTGAGATTCCCAACGAGCACCGGGAGATCGTGCACTTCTCAGAGACCATCCGATCCAGTGAGTTTGAAAACTCCAAGTCGATGCTGACTCTGGCCCTGGGTAAGGACATCGGCGGTGAGCCGACTGTCGCTGACCTGGCGAAGATGCCCCACCTGTTGGTGGCAGGTACCACAGGCTCGGGTAAATCGGTGGCGGTTAATGCCATGATCCTCAGCGTTCTCTATAACGCCACCCCGAAAGAGGTGCGCTTTATCATGGTCGATCCGAAGATGCTGGAGCTTTCGATCTACGAGGGGATCCCGCATTTGCTGGCACCGGTGGTAACCGACATGAAGGATGCCCAGAATGCACTTCGCTGGTGCGTGGCCGAAATGGAGCGGCGCTACAAACTGATGGCTGCAATGGGGGTGCGCAACATCGGTGGCTACAACAAGAAAGTGCGTGAGGCGATTGAGGCCAAACAACCGATCAAGGACCCAATCTGGGAACCGCTGGTACCGGATGACCCGGAGCAGGAGGCACTGCGTCCGGATCTGGAACCGCTGCCTTTCATCGTGGTCGTAGTGGATGAGCTGGCCGATATGATGATGGTGGTGGGCAAGAAGGTCGAGGAGCTGATTGCCCGTCTGGCGCAAAAGGCACGTGCAGCGGGTATCCATTTGATCCTGGCAACACAGCGGCCCTCTGTGGATGTGCTGACCGGTCTTATTAAGGCCAACATCCCGACCCGCATCGCCTTCCAGGTCTCATCGCGTATCGATTCGCGTACCATCCTCGATCAGATGGGTGCCGAGACGCTGCTCGGTCATGGTGACATGCTCTACCTGCCGCCAGGACATGGTGTACCGCTCAGGGTGCATGGTGCCTTTGTCGATGACCATGAGGTTCACAACGTGGTCGAGCACCTGAAGAAAATCGGCCAACCCGATTATCTTGATGAGATCATCAATGGCATGGAGGAGAGCAGCGGCCCGCTCTTCCCGGGCGATACCGATGGTGGCAGCGGCAGTGATGATGCCGACCCGCTTTATGATGAGGCGGTGAAAATTGTCACTGAAAGCCGCCGTGCCTCGGTCTCCGGTATCCAGCGAAGGCTCAAAATTGGCTACAACCGTGCCGCACGCATGGTTGAAGAAATGGAGGCGACCGGAGTGGTCAGCGCTCTGCAACCAAACGGTTCCCGTGAGGTCCTTGCACCTCCACCACCAAAGGATTAGTAAGCAATGCTAAGCACACTGCAAAGGCTTCTACTTTCACTACTGCTGATTACAGGCACCGCCTATGCCGGTGAAGGGCAGCAGCGCCTGGATCACTTTCTCCAGGGCCTTAACACCATGCAGGCGGATTTTATCCAAACCCTGACCAATGCAAAGGGTGAGCTGATGGAGGAGAGCCGTGGCAAAATGTGGCTCTCTCGCCCGGGTAGGTTCCGCTTGCACTATGTGAATCCCTATGAGCAGCTCTACGTGGCGGACGGCAGTAATATCTGGATGTATGACCGTGACCTGGAACAGGTCACAGTTCGGCCCCAGGGCGATGCACTGGGAGCAACCCCGGCACTGATGCTCAGCAGTGAAGTACCCATGGAGAAGAATTTCGAGATTCAGGAAGAGGGTGAACACGAGGGTTTTCAGTGGCTGCTGCTCAAACCGAAGGCAAGCGACAGTAATTTTGATTATGTTCGCCTGGCGATGGAGGGGGACACGCTGCGTGCAATGGAGATGGTCGATGGCTTCGGTCAGACCACTCGCCTCTACTTTAAGACCGTTCAGCGAAATCCCAAGCTGGGTAAGGAAAAGTTTGCCTTTCAACCCCCTCCCGGGGTCGATGTTATCGGCGAGGCGCAGTGACCGATCTGTTTGAACAACAGGAGCGGGAGCAGAATGAGGCGCTAAGGCCATTGGCTGATCGCATGCGCCCGCGCAATCCTGCGGAGTTTTTCGGTCAGCAACACCTGCTTGGCGAAGGCAAACCCCTGCGTCAGGCCATTGATAGCGCCAACCTCCATTCAATGATCTTCTGGGGACCGCCGGGGACTGGCAAGACGACTCTGGCAAGAATGATCGCTGGCCATGGGGATGCCCAGTTTCTGACCATCTCAGCCGTGCTTTCCGGGGTTAAGGAGATCCGCGCCGCCGTGGACCAGGCCCGTCAGGCCAGGCAGATGGGGCAGGCAACTGTGCTGTTCGTCGAT
>JBEPXU010000056.1:1522-10421 GCA_041641735.1 Ectothiorhodospiraceae bacterium | reverse complement strand
GTAGGGAATGAGGTATTGCTCCTTGCCCGCTTCGCGTGAATACTTCTCGAACATCTCCTTGAAACGGTCATAGCTGCCCATTCCGGGTTTCATCATGTGACTAAGCGGTCCGCTTTCGCTGTGCTCCGGTGCGATCTTAAGATAGCCGCCGACATGGTGGGTAACCAGCTCTTTCACATACGCAGGGGTTCGCACCGCCAGGTCATAACGGAGACCCGACGCGATAAATACCCGCTTGATGCCATCCAGCTTCCTGACTCGACGATAGAGATGGATAAGAGGTGTCTGGTCGGTGTTGAGGTTTTTACAGATCCCCGGATAAACACAGGAGAGCCGGCGACAGGAGGCTTCAATCTTTTCGTCCTTGCAGTGCAGCCGCCACATATTGGCGGTCGGTCCACCGAGATCGGAGATATTGCCGGTAAACTCGGGGGTGTGATCACGGATCGCCTCGACCTCGCGAATGATGGAGTCCTCCGAGCGGCTCTGAATAATCCGCCCCTCATGTTCGGTGATCGAGCAGAAGGTGCAGCCGCCAAAACAGCCTCGCATGATATTGACCGAGAAGCGGATCATCTCATAGGCCGGGATACGCGCCTTGCCATAGGCCGGATGCGCCACCCGGGTGTAGGGAAGTTCAAAGACCCTGTCCAGCTCACGCGTACTAAGTGGAACAGGTGGTGGATTGATCCATACCTCACGATTGGCATGGGCCTGCACCAGGGGCCGGGCATTGCCGGGATTGGTCTCCATATGGAAGACCCGGGAGGCATGGGCGTACATCACCGGTTCATCCTTGATCTGCTCGTAGGATGGAAGCCGAACCACTACCCTGCCCCGTTGTTCACGCGGTACCTCACGGAGGTTATGGACCACATTTTTATGCTCGCAGCCGGGCTCCATGGCATAGGGGTCAGGGTGCGGCGTCAGCTCACCGGGCTCATCCAGCTCGGAGGAGTCCAGTTCGACCCAGTCCGATGGGGTCTGCTTGAGCACAAAAGCGGTGCCGCGGATCTCACGCATCTCCTGCAAGGATTTCCCTGCAGCCAGGCCGTGGGCAAGCTCCACTATCGCCCGCTCGGCATTGCCATAGAGCAGGATGTCGGCCTTGGCATCAACCAGTACCGAACGGCGCACCTTGTCGGACCAGTAATCGTAATGGGCAATACGGCGCAAACTCGCCTCGATTCCCCCGACAACAACAGGGACATCCTTGAAGGCCTCACGGCAGCGCTGTGAATAGACAATGACTGAGCGGTCGGGACGGGTGCCCCCCTTTCCATCCGGGGAATAGGCATCATCCGAGCGAATTTTACGATCGGCGGTGTACCGATTGACCATCGAGTCCATGTTGCCGGCCGTCACCCCGAAAAAGAGGTTGGGCTTGCCCAGACGGCGAAAGTCCTCCGCTGAGGTCCAGTCCGGTTGTGAGATGATCCCTACGCGAAACCCCTGTGCCTCGAGCACCCGGCCAATCACCGCCATACCGAAGCTGGGGTGGTCCACATAGGCATCACCGGTGACCAGAATAATGTCACAGGCATCCCAGCCCAGCGTATCCATCTCCTCACGAGACATGGGCAGTACCGGGGCCGGCAATAGCCTTTTTGCCCAGTATTGGCGGTAGGAAAAGATGTCGCTAACGTGTTGCATGCTATTTTGAACAGATGGGGGCAAGATGGTTCCTTAGAAGGTTTTACTCTATGGGGCTAATTGGCGTATATTTCAATCAGATAGTTATTATACTTGAAGAAGAACCAAGGAGCCGGACAATGCGATTTTTTTCTGCCACCCCACTCGTTCTGCTGGTTGGTATTGGCCTGACCACCCCGGCCATTGCTGATCAGTTACAAATGCCTGCGGAGGAGACTACGGCGCCGCAGCAGAGCGAGTCAATGGATATGCCGCTCAAGGGCATGTCAAAAGAGCAGGTCAAGCAGATGTTTGGCAAACCCAACGAGATGCTTGCACCCGTTGGTGACCCGCCTATCACACGCTGGGTTTACGAGCGCTACACCGTCTACTTTGAGTATTCCTATGTCATTCACAGTGTCGTGAACAAGTAACGTGCTTTTCTACTGCCCCGGCCTCGCCGTGACAGCATGAGTTTCATCACAGCGGGCAATGCTTAACAACGCATTGGAGTCAAAACGTGCCACAGCCATCCAAACTCGCCGAGGTTGTTGCTCAACTCGAGAAAGGCTTGCCCCCCCTGAGCGATGCGGGGTTTCTGGGTGCCACACTCTCACCTGACGAAGCGACCCTGATCCTTATCCCGGTTCCCTGGGAGGCAACGACCTCCTACGGGGGCGGCACCAGCCAGGCGCCGGCCTCTATCCTCACTGCCAGCCACCAGCTCGATCTGGAGGACAGTGTCTTTGACCGCCCCTACCGTGCAGGCATCGCATTTGCCGAGGCCGATCCACTCATCGTCCAGCTCAACAACGATGCCAAGCCTGTTGCCACAGCGGTGATTGAAGCACTTGAAAGAAACGAAGCAGCTGAAAAAGAGTTGGCATTAGTCAATGCGGCCAGTGAACGAGTTAACCAGAGCGTCTACCAAAGTGCCAAGCATTACCTGGCCAAGGGCAAGCACGTCGCCATAGTCGGCGGCGATCACTCCTGCCCCGAGGGATTGATTCGCGCGTTAGCCGAAACACAGGATGAGCCCTTTGGCATCTTGCACTTTGATGCCCACCATGACCTGCGTCAGGCCTATGAAGGATTCACCTCCTCCCACGCCTCGATCTTCTATAACGTTATGGAAGGTATTTCCAGTATCAACAAACTGGTACAAGTGGGTATTCGTGATTACAGCAGAGAGGAGCGCGAATACTTCAACGGGCTTGGTGAGCGGGCGGTAGTCTTTTACAGCAGTGAGCTTTTTCGCATGCGGGCACGAGGGGAAACCTTTCAAAGCATTACCGAGAGGATTCTTGAAGCACTGCCACAGCGTCTCTACATCTCATTCGACATCGATGCACTCGATCCCCCCTATTGCCCATCGACCGGCACACCGGTCCCCGGAGGCCTCGATTATAACGAGGCCTGTTATATCCTCGAGGAGTTGGCCTTGTCCGGACGAAAAATCCTTGGCTTCGACCTGTGCGAAGTCTCCCCGTCCGGGGACGGTGAGGAGTGGGACAGCAACGTCGGGGCACGCCTGCTCTACAAGCTTTGCGGGGCACTGTTGCACAGCCAGGGGAACGGTTAAGTGCTCTCACCTGGCAGCCGATGCATACACCACTGCCCTCTTGAATCAGGACAGCACCGACGAACCCTGATCAATGGTCACCACCTCACCTGAACTTAACGTATTTCTCGAGAGCGAAAATCTATAAGCCGAGCCTGACTCAAACACCGTGAACCAAAAGAGCCCCTTCTTAAGACCACCTTGCATGAAGCTGTCAGTAACTGCCTTTCTGTCAGCTTATGCCTGCCTATTCCGTCATACACTGCCATTAAGGGTTTCACGTAAGCGCCTTGACCGTCGTGCAATGGCTAGCCAGCACACCTTGGCAACAATGGCACCATTTATGCATTGATAGTGATGTGGGCCTGAGTAGCAGGAATCGCTACACCAGGTTCTTCCCTCCACACTGTGGTGTTTGTCGCGTCCACCTCTGGACGCGTTTTTTTTTGCCCGCACACTTTTTCTCCCTCAGCACACACGCCTTTATTATCTTTTTATCATACCCTCCTGAATGGCATATTTGTTGCAGAGTATCTATATACGTAAAGTGTTGTTATAGACACACTTTTTATGTAACTATCAAAACATTATAAATTTAATAACTACAACCCATTTAATGGGGTATTAGATGGAGGAACCATGAAACAAGCAACAATGCTTCTGCCGACCCTGACTCTCTGTACTCTGATCCTTGCCGGTTGTGCTTCGACTGGTACGGCGCCTGCAAACGGTACCGATCAGGCACCAGCTGCAACTGAGAGCAACCCAAGCCCCACCCCGGCAGCAGGTCCTGCAGCCGAACCTGATTGCTGAGACAACCTCTTCTTATATGTCGTTGTAATGACGACTGACAACAAGGCCGCACAGGCCATAAAAACTACACCACCAACCAAAGGAGACACCGGTAATGACGATAAAGAAAATCATTACATCCACAGCCTTGATGGCATGCCTATCACTCTCTGCTACCGCAGCCTCAGCCGAGGAGATCGCTGTAAAAATCACCCCGGATATGGCCAAGGCCGAAGTGATGCATAACGGCAAAGAAGTCGCCATAATGCGTAATCAGGACACCAAGAATACGGTGAATCCGGCCTTTGCGAAGACATCACGCAAATGCCCGCCGTTCTGCATCAAACCCTTCGAACTGGGGAACGGTGTAGAGACGCTGGGTGAGCTCGAGGTCATCGACTATGCCACCAAAATGAGTAATGGTGACGACTCCATTATCCTGGTCGACAACCGGACGCCTGACTGGGTCAAACGCGGCACCATCCCCGGCGCCGTCAACATCCCCTTCACCAAAATGAGCCGGGCCAAGGGGGCAGATGCTTTAACGATTGCTGAAACCCTGGAAACCCTGGGCGCCAAGGAGACCAGCAGTGGATGGGACTTCAGCAATGCCAAGACCGCCGTCTTTTTCTGCAATGGCATGTGGTGCGGACAGTCACCGGCCGGTATTGCCGGTCTGCTGGCAGAAGGCTATCCGGGAGATAAGATTAAATGGTATCGCGGCGGTATGCAGAGCTGGGAAATCCTCGGCCTGACCACCGTTAAGTAAATAATAAAACGCGAATATCTGGAGGATGATGTAATGTTTAACAAGCAAATCACTCGTGCCGTCTCTACCCTTTTTGCAGCTGCGGCAATGACTGCCATGACCGGTTGTGCCACTACTGCACCAAGCGATGAGGAGATCGCCGTTAAAATCACCCCTGAGATGGCAGCCGCTACTGTGCTGCACAAGGGGGAAGAGGTGACTCTGATGCGCAATCAGGATCAGAGTAATGAGATCAACCCGGCATTCCAGTACACCTCACGCAAATGCCCGCCGTTCTGCATCAAACCGATCAAACTGCACGAGGGCGTGGAGACAGTGGCTGAACTGGAGATGATCGATGCCTTGGAGCGAATCGCTGCAGGGGATAAGACCGTAATGGTGGTGGATAACCGTACCCCTGAGTGGCATGCCAGAGGTTCAATTCCTGGTTCGGTCAATATTCCCTTTACCAAAATTAGCCGCAAAAAGGGTGCCGATGACCTGACTATTGCCGAATCACTGGAGAAATTCGGTGCCAAGGAAACGGCCAATGGTTGGGACTTCAGCAATGCCAAGACACTGTATCTGTTCTGCAACGGTATGTGGTGCGGACAGTCGCCTGCCGGCATCGCGGGTCTGCTTGCAGAGGGATACCCTGCCGGCAAGATTAAGTACTATCGTGGTGGGATGCAGGACTGGGAAGTACTTGGCCTGACCACCTTTAAACCCTGATGATCACCATCAAATAAAAAAGGCGGCCTTTTGGCCGCCTTTTTTGTCTGCCTTGGCAACCACCTGGTCACGCAATTAATTAAAGGACGCCTCCCGCAAACGCTGAACATAACGATACAGGGTACGTTCACTTACCCCCAGCATCTGTGCAGCCTTCGCCCGGTGACCTCCACTCGACTCCAGCGCCTTCATAACCGCCTCCTCATTAAGCCGGCCATTACGCCGCTGGATCAGGTTATTCTGGCCGTTGCTGAGTAAAGCAGGTCCTTCCTCGGAGAGTGGCCGTGCTGAACCACGGGTATTCTCACTTCCCTCAGCTTCCATAACAATATGCTCCGGGCGGATTATCTCCTCGCCATAGGCAAGTATCGCAGCCCGCTCGACAATATTGCGCAACTCCCTGACATTTCCAGGATAATCGTGAACCATAAGGGCCTCGATAACATCTGGTGCCAAGGGTACAAAGCGATCCCCCTCTTCCTGCATACCGAGGAAATGTTCAGCCAACGCCGGTATATCATCGGGACGCTCGCGCAATGCGGGAATATTTACAGGAAATGCCGAGAGTCGGTAATAGAGATCCTGACGGAAATCGCCGATTTCAGACATCTCTTTAAGATTTTTGTTCGTGGCCGCCACCACTCTGACATTCACCTTGATGTAATCGGTCCCGCCCAGGCGCCGGAACGAACCGGTCTCAAGGACACGCAAAAGCTTGGTCTGGAGTGACAGAGGAAGCTCACCAATCTCATCGACAAACAGGGTGCCGCCATCGGCAACCTCGAATAATCCCTTTTTACGACTATTGGCACCGGTAAAGGCCCCCTTCTCGTGACCGAATAACTCGCTCTCGATCAGATTTTCTCCCAGTGTGCCGCAGTCAACAATCACAAAGGGCATACCGGAACGGGTGGAGTACTGATGAAGATACTGCGCCACGCACTCCTTGCCCACACCACTTTCGCCCAAAAGCAACACACTGGTCTGTGTCGGTGCAACGCGCTGCAGCAGGCTGGTAAGCCTGAGCATTGGCCGTGATCGACCAATCATAATCGCATCATCATGAGGCTTGCTTACCGGGTATATATACTCACCGATATAAATGACATTACCATCATGGTCGAACAGTGGGTTGGAGTGCAGCTGCACGTGCTCCTCACCTCCGTGACGATCATAATGGACATGCATCACCTGGGTGGCCTGACCTGTTTGGAATACCGTCTCAAGCGGGCAGTGCTCTCCATGTTGGCTACATGGCGCATCAACGTGATGCGAAACCTCATAACAGTACCGACCGATAACATCATCTTGCTTGTTGTACCCATAGTGCTTCAGGTAATTACGGTTGGCGGCAATTATCTTATACCCTCGATCGATAACAACAAACGGATCGGGAAGGATATTGATAATTTGCTCACAAGACGGTGTGGCATTGTACTCATCCGCCATGCTTACTCCCCCATTAGGATTTATTGATCTAATCTGAACAACCTATTCTGACACATACTGTCATGCCGACAACTGCCAATGTGTCAGCATTGTCATAGTATGTCAAAATTTATATTTTTTTTATATCTATGATGTGGCAGAAAAAAACCGGTGGACCCGCTGAGGCCCACCGGTTCTATTCAGGCTTACTTGAGCTTGAGAATACCCAGTGCCTTGAGGATGTACTTCTCGAAGATCGGCTCGGTTGAACCCTTCTTCATCTTACTGATGAAGTACTTCTCGAAGGCCACCTTAGCCATGTGTACCCATTTGCCTTTCTTCATCCAGGAGACGTTACGCGGCGGAATTTGCGGCATAGCCACAAATGCAGCACCGGTGTCACCCATGTCAGCCAGGCAGATGGCATTCCAGGTCGCTTTCTGATCGGCGGCCTTACCGGCAATATCGTGTGCGATATTGTGGGCGGTCGCCAGAACCATGGACTCGATCATGTAACCCGTCTTCGGGGTACCGGTGGGAACCGGAGTCGCCTCTACCGGTGGGATGGCGATACCCACACCAATGCCATAGATGTTCTTCCACTTCGGATTCTGCTGGAATTCGTTAACCTTGACGAAACCACGCGGGTTAACCAGGTCTTCACCCACAGCATTGACCGCGTCGACGCCCTTGAACGCCGGCAGCATCATGGAGTATTTGAACTCCAGCTCATGGGTCTTCTTGATCTCACCCTGGTCGTCCAGCTCCTCGACGGTCATCTTGCCAGGCTCAACCTTGGTGGTTCTGGCATTGGTGATCCACTTGATGTGGCGATCGCGCAGCTCAGACTCGAGCATCCCCTTGGAATCGCCGACACCGCCCAGACCGAGGTGGCCGATATAGGGCTCGGAGGTAACGAAGGTCATCGGTACTTTGTCACGCAGCTTACGCTTGCGCAGGTCGGTATCCATGATGAAAGCAAACTCGTAGGCAGGACCGAAGCAGGAGGCGAACGGCGCGGCACCGACAACGATGTGACCCGGATCCTCAACGAACTGCTGCCACTTATCGTACGCCTCTTCGGCGTGGTCGGTAGTACATACGGAGACGGTGTTTCCGGTATCGGGACCCAGCCCCTCTACCTCGTCGAACACCAGCTTAGGCCCGGTTGCAAGCACCAGGTAGTCGTACTTAACAGCAGTACCGTCAGCAACGATAACAGTGTTCTCATCAGGCTTGATCTCGGTAGCAGCCTTGGGGATAAAGTTGATGCCCTTACGCTTGAGATGAGGCTCAAGCGGGAAGGAGATATCCTTGCGGGTACGCCAACCGACGGCGACCCACGGGTTGGAAGGGACAAAGGTGAAGTTCTCTTTGTCTGAGATAACGGTGATCTCGTGCTCCTTGCCCAGAACCTCGCGTGTGTCGTACGCGGCAGGCAACCCCCCGGTGCTGGCCCCAATAATAACAACATGTGCCATATATCTGACTCCTTAAAGATTTACGGTTGTAATTTTTCTCAGCCATCGGCTGGCTACACTTAAGCAAGTATCTTGCCAGGACATTGGTATGCCTGACCAGATGCCAGTAGCTCTGTCCACCAACGTGCCAGCTGCCCCCATAGTCATTGAGAGATCATACTGCTGTCAATCCCTGTCAGAGGGATTCAATAGCAATACTACTTATAGACCAAACTGACAGCTTCTGACAGCACTTTATTGATGGCAATCAGCCGCCTACAATACGCGGCTAATTTGCAGCCCTTTATGAGACAAGCGGTTTCCCTATGACTCCAGATTACCAGTCAACCTTACAGCCCAAGCCCAACACCCGGCCGGGAGAGAAAAACCGCTGGGGACGCCTCTATGGCAGCAGTTTCGGGCTGGTTATCAGTGAAGCCGCAGCGAAAGAGTCGGGCATATTGCTTGTCATTACCCCCGACACCCCCTCCGCGGCACGCCTGGAAGACGAGCTGCGATTCTATAATCGTGGCCAGAAAGACATAC
>JBEPXU010000056.1:0-1512 GCA_041641735.1 Ectothiorhodospiraceae bacterium | reverse complement strand
TCTATACTTGGATTTCCAGACTGGGAGACGCTGCCCTACGATACCTTCTCACCCTATCAGGATATTATTTCCGAGCGGCTCTCGACCCTCTATCGCCTACCCGGATTGAAACGCGGGATACTCATCCTGCCAGTAACCACGTTGATGCACCGTATCGCACCTCAGTCCTACATTGAGGGAAGCAGCCTAATGCTGGATGTGGGGGATAGCCTTGAACTGGAGGGCATGCGTATGCGCCTCGAGTCAAACGGCTACCGATGCGTCTCGCAGGTGGTAGAACATGGAGAATTCGCCGTACGCGGGAGCCTGCTGGACCTCTATCCGATGGGCAGCCGTCACCCTTTCCGTATCGAACTGTTTGATGATGAGGTCGAGAGCATCCGTACCTTTGATCCAGAGAGTCAGCGCTCTGATGAGAAGGTGGAACAGATCCGCTTGCTGCCAGCGCGGGAATTCCCCCTCCACGAAGAGGCTATCAAGCGTTTTCGTGAGGCATATCGCAACCATTTTGAAGGCGATCCGCAGAGGAGCATCATCTACCGCGATGTCAGCAACGGGCTGGCCCCTCCGGGGATCGAGTACTACCTTCCGCTTTTCTTCGAACAGACGGCCAACCTGCTCGACTACCTCCCGGACACAACCCGCCTCTTCACCCTTGAGGGTGTCGATGAGGGAGCCGAACAATTTTACCAGGAGTGCCAGGAGCGCTATCAGGTCGCGCTTTACCATACCGAACACCCTCCCCTGGCACCGGGCAAACTGTTCACAACTGTTCCGGACCTTTTCAGTCAGTTAAAGCAATTCCCACGCACAGTACTGCAACACTTTGAGCTACCCGAGGAGAAGTCCGGGGTCAATTACGCCACCGAATTGCCTCCGTCCATGACCCTTGATGTCAGGGCCAGTGATCCCAGTGCCGCCCTTCGCCGCTTTATTGCAGAGTTTAAAGGTCGGGTCCTGTTTGCTGCCGAATCGCCGGGACGGCGGGAGACACTGATTGAAACCCTGCGCGGCTGCGAAATCCTGCCGCAACCAGTCGATAGCTGGCAGGAGTTTCTACACAGCGAGACGCGTCACGGCATCGTCGTCGCCCCCCTGGAGCACGGGCTGCTACTGCGTGATCCGTCCATTGCCGTTGTCGCCGAAACCCAGCTCTACGGTGAGCGGGTCATGCAGCGTCGACGCCGCCGGAAAGGGCGTAAGGGGGATCCGGAGGCGGTAGTACGAAACCTTGCCGAGCTACAACCCGGCTCCGCTGTGGTCCATGAGGACCACGGTGTGGGGCGTTATCTTGGACTGCAAAAGCTTAATGTCGGCGATGCCGAAGCAGAGTTTCTCACCCTGGAGTATGCCGGGGGCGACAAGCTCTATGTCCCTGTGGCCTCACTGCACCTTATCAGCCGCTACAGCGGTGCCAACAGCGAAAATATCCCCCTGCATAAACTTGGCAGTGGCCAGTGGGAAAAGGCCAAACGCAAGGCCAGTGAGAAGATCCGCGACGTGGCTGCTGAG
>JBEPXU010000055.1:0-10448 GCA_041641735.1 Ectothiorhodospiraceae bacterium | reverse complement strand
CCTCGGCTTAGAAGGCCGATGCTCTATCCAGATGAGCTACAGGCGCATAACTTGTCTGGATATTTTTATGAATTGGTCGGGGTAGAGGGATTCGAACCCCCGACATCCTGCTCCCAAAGCAGGCGCGCTACCAGACTGCGCTATACCCCGTTTCCGAACTACTCATTTCCGCTGCGTCCGGGTTAACGGAGCATCCCTCGCCAGCTCTGCTCGCAGGCTGTTCCTAAACTCGGCTCCTGCCTCGTTAAGAAACCCAGCCTCTTGCTATCCTGCAGTCGGCGTTCATCATGCTGCGAAATGCCACCGGCATTTCGGTCATGATTCACCCCAAAGCAGGCGCGCTACCAGACTGCGCTATACCCCGAGCAGTGCGGGAAAACCTTACTCAGGAAGGCCCGTACGCGCGAAGACCGGAATACTACCCGCCAACCGGGATTTGGTCAACCGTCCGGGGTGAAGAAATTGCCTTGTTTGCCTGACTGGTGCTTGGCCTTGGCTACAGGCCATGAGAAGATAACGCCCCCACAAATGGAGCAGGTACAGGAACACCCATGAGTGCACAGATCATCGATGGCAAGGCGATTGCCGCTGAGGTCAGACAGAACATCAAGCAACGCGTTGAAAAGCGCCTTGCCGAGGGCCTGCGCGCTCCCGGCCTGGCAGTGATACAGGTGGGCGAGGACCCGGCCTCACAGGTCTATGTGGCCCATAAGCGCAAGGACTGTGAGGAGGTTGGTTTCAACTCCATTGCCTACGACCTGCCGGCGGATACCAGTCAGGAGAAGCTGCTGGCACTCATCGATGAATTGAACACGGATCCGAGTGTTGATGGCATCCTGGTACAGCTCCCCGTCCCGGACCAAATCGATGACGAAGCGGTCATTGAGCGAATCGCTCCGGAGAAGGATGTTGACGGGTTCCACCCCTATAACATCGGTCGGCTGACGATCCAGATGCCGACCCTTCACCCCTGTACCCCACGCGGTGTGATGACCATGCTGGAGAGCACAGGGATCGAATTGAGCGGTCTGGATGCGGTGGTGGTCGGCGCCTCCAACATTGTCGGGCGTCCGATGACACTGGAGCTGCTCAATGCCCGCTGCACCGTTACCGTCTGCCACAGCCGTACCAAAGAACTGGAGCAGAAGGTTCGCAGCGCCGATCTGGTGGTGGTTGGCGTGGGACGTGCGGAGATGGTCAAGGGCGACTGGATCAAGGAGGGAGCCATCGTGATCGATGTCGGTATCAACCGGCTGGATAGCGGCAAGCTGGTCGGCGATGTGGAGTTTGCAAGTGCCAAAGAGAAAGCGGCCTGGATCACTCCGGTACCCGGTGGTGTCGGCCCGATGACCCGGGCGACCCTACTGCAGAATACTTTGGATTCAGCAGATAAGCGGGATGCCTAATCCTTCACGCGTACGTCATGACTAAAAAACGGGGCCAGCGGCCCCGTTTTTTTGCATGCTCTTTCAGGCAACAGCCACTGCTTCTGCATTCTGTGCCAAATATCGGCTTGCCAGGTCTGCAATCTCCTGCAGTCGCCCGTGATGAAAACCCAGATAGCGATAGGCGGTGGTATCCTCTTCAATCACGTGATTAGCCATGTGCACCATTGGATGAGCCTTATGAGCCATGACATCGGCAAGATGAACCACCGCCGCCTCAGCTGCATAATTGGGAGCCGTATAGAACCGGTGATGATGGCGAGTTACCTCGACAAAGGCCTCGGGCATTCCCCAGGCACTGAGCAACTCGGCCCCCACTTCTGAGTGGGTAAAGCCCAATAACTCCATCTCACGCTGATAGAGATCATCATCGTTCTGCTCCCGGGTTTGCTTGAGAATGGCCGCCATCTGCTCGGGCAACTCCTCCAGCATCACCATCAGGCCGATATGATGCAGTAAGGTAGCGACAAAGATATTGGTCCGTTTCAGTCCCATAATCTGGTAGATATCGCGGGCTACCCCGGCCGCATACATACTATTACGCCAGAATGATTCGACATCAACCAACTCCCCTGAGACGTGGTCAAATTTCTCGGCAGCCTTGGTTGCAACGACCAGATCACGCAAATGTGTCAGTCCCATCAGGTGGATTGCCTGATGGACAGACTCGATTTTCGCTCCGAGGGAGTAGTAGCTGTGATTAATGATCCGCAAAATACGTGCGGTGAGCGCGCCATCCTCGGCCACACGCTCGGCAATCTCCTCGATTGAGGATGTTGGATCATCGATCTTGAAAATAAGGTCGTCCACGACCTGTGGCAATGCCAGCAGTTCCGGATGTCCCGCCAGCAGTTCATTCAATGTCGGGGTTTTCATATAACCCTCCTCCATGACGCTGAGATGCCCTGTTACTGACTGCCCCTGAAGAGCCGGCATGACATGCTGCTGCATACCCGCTTCAGGCAGATTCTCCCAACTCATCGCCAAGGTCAGCCACCTTTTCCCTGCCATTGCCGCTGAGGGCAATGTACATATCGATAATAATTGTACAAACAACGGCAAATTTCCATAAAAGATAGTCCGCCCGAACCACTCCTACTGTGAACTGCTTAACACTCCTGACCAAAAACATAGGAAATAGCGCCCTTGCTACTGCTGCAGAGCGCCATAAAGTCGACTGTAGAGCCCTTCCTGTTGCAGCAATTCATGGTGGCTACCCTCCTCGATAATATGCCCATCATCAAAGACATAGGCACGATCGGCCTGTTTAACCGCGCTTAACCTGTGGGCAATGATCAGGGTGGTGCGCCCTGAGAGAAACTCACGCAGTGCAGCATGAAGGTCGGCCTCGGTCTGCGCATCCAGTGCCGAGGTGGCCTCATCGAGGATCACCACCTTCGGGTCGGTCAGCACCATTCTGGCGACAGCCAACCGCTGGCGCTGGCCTCCGGAGAGCCGTATACCCTGGCGTCCGACCACTGTCTCCAGTCCCTGAGGCAACGCCTGCACCGTCTGCCTAAGTTGAGCCACTTCCAGCGCATGCCAGAGGGCATCATCGGGAAAGTCCCGGCCCAGTGTCAGGTTGGTCCGAACCGTATCGCTGAACAGTGACGGGTGCTGCAGCACCACCGCGACATGGTTTCGCACCACATCCAGACCGATACGTTCGACCGGCTCGTTATCGAACAGGACCCGCCCCTGATTGGCCGGATAGAGCCCGAGAATCAGCTGCACGAGGGTCGACTTACCGCCACCGCTGGCGCCCACCAGCGCGACCTTCTCCCCGGGCCGGATGGTCAGGTTCACATCATGCAGTACCCAGTCGGACTCATCGCTGTAGCGGAAGAACAGGTCCTGCACGGTCAAACCGACCGTGGCCTTGCCGCTGAACGGGTCTGTCAGGTGGGGGTACTGGGGTTCCTCAGCCAATCCAAGCAGACGATTTATCCGGCCCAGCGCCGCCTTGGCGCTGTAGTAGGCGTACTGAACATTCAACACCTCCTGCACCGGGGTCATCATGAACCACAGGTAACCGAACACCGCCATCATCTGGCCGATACTGAGATCAGAGAAGACGACCATCAGCATGCTAAGGGCACGGAAACTGTCGAAACCGAAGAGGAAGATATTAAAGGAGAAACGGCCCGCCGCCTCACTGCGCCAGGCATACGCAGCGGAGTGCTCCCGGATCGCAGCCGCCCGGTCACGGACACGGGCCAGGTAGTGCCCCTCGCGGTTGCTGCTTCGTACCTGCTGGATCGCATCCAGGGTCTCGGTCAGGCTCTGTTGGAACAGCTCGAAGGCGCTGTTTTCATGCTTTTTCAGGTCCTTGACCCGTTTGCCGAAAAGAACCGTGAAGTAGATCACCACCGGATTCATAAAGAGGATAAACAGCGCCAACTGCCAGTGCATCCACAGCAGGATGATACTGACGCCAATGAGACTCAGCACGGCGATGAGGGTTTTGCTCACCGAACTGCCGATAAACTCATCGATGGCATTAAGGTCGGTGACAAAATGCGAGGCCACGGCCCCACTCCCCAGCGTCTCGTACTCTTTCATCGAGATACGCTGAAGCCGCGCCAGCATCTCACTGCGCATCCGGTAGGTAACATCCTTGGCGATAAGGGTGAACTGGCGGTTCTGCCACACCCCGAGCCCCAGCGCGGCCAATCGTAACAAGACGGTAAGGAGCAGTACGGCGAGAATATAGAGGACCGGCCCCTGCCAGGCAGCAGGAAACAGTGCCTGGATGCTTCCCACCAGCTGGCCGGGCTTATCCAGTAACACCTCATCGACCAATAGCGGCATCAGCAGTGGAATGGGTACGGCCACCAATGCGCCGAGCACGGCGATTGCATGGGCAGTGACCAGCTCTTTGCGATGCTGGCTTACGATCCGCCAAATAGCGGACCAACTATAGCCGGAAAAACCAGGGGAGGTGGCGGGGTCAGGGAGTGACATGGGCAAAGATAGTCGCTGGAAAAGCTAAAACATCGCAGTCAGCGGCTAACAGGTCAAGGCAAAAAAATAATGGCATTCCGTTGCCTTCAAACCTGGAGGGTACCCTAGCTGGCGATCCTTGCCATAAGATGGAGGGAGTACTTCAATTGCAAAGCCGAAGCTTTACTCTGCTACCACAGAAAAATATGAAAAATTCCGCCGCCGCGGGAAGTCTAAAACTCCTCATCACAACGACAGGTGAATTATGGTAAACAGGGGCAAAAAAAGGTATTGGGGAAAACCCTAATACCTACGGTTTTTTTCAGGTATTAGTGCGATTCGTGACAGAACACTCAAAAAAACATGACATATTTTGAAGATATCAATCCTCTTCGCCCAGGTTAAGTTCCATCTCCTGCGGCTCGCAACGCTCCCAGTCAAATTCAAACTCCTCGCCGGGCGTGACCCTCTCATCGGCCTCCCCCTGCAATTCGCAAAACTGAATCAGGGAATGCAGTGGACGGGCGCTGGAGCGAATCATCCGCCGTATCACAGCATCGGCCACCATGGAGCGGGCATCATCATCGCCCATCGTCGCACTGTCTGTCTGCTCGGGGATCTCTACCTTCCCCTGAAAAACGAGATCACCGTTTTTCTCATCGATCAGGCGGTAAGCATAAAAGCGTTTTGACATGAAGCCTCCTATGGCCGGGTCTGGTGCGAATGGTCGCTACCGCGACAGGGTGCTACCAAAGTGACACAGTCCGGAGAGGGATTGCAATGGGTGGCCGGGTCACAGCGGTATCACCAAGGCTATACGATAACCTTAGCGCTCAATCACGGAAACGGCCATGCGGACAAGATGAGACAGCGATTCGGCCTGGAGTTTATCCATGACCTTCGCCCGGTGCGCCTCCACGGTTTTCAGGCTGACACCCAGCTCGGCGCTGATCTGCTTGTTGGAGGCCCCCTCCACAACCAGATCCAACACCTCCCTTTCACGGGGCGTTAGTGAGTCTATCCGTGCCCGACACGCATCCGTTTCGGCCATGTCCTCGCGCTGCTTACGGTCCTGCTCAAGCGCCCGTCGCACCAGGTCCAGCAGCAGCTCGTCATTAAAGGGCTTTTCGATAAAATCGAAGGCGCCGGCTTTGAGGGCGCGCACGGCCATGGGTACATCGGCATGGCCTGAGATGATGATAATCGGTAATCGGAAGTCACGCCGTTTCAGTTCACTCTGGAGCTCCAGTCCGTTCATTCCCGGCATGCGGATATCGAGAATCAGACAGCCGGGGCGTTCATCCTCATAGCCATCCAGAAAGCCATCTGCCGAATCAAAGGTCTGGGCATGCAGTCCGGCCGATTTCATCAGCCAGGAGAGTGAATCGCGCACCGCCTCATCGTCGTCGATAATAAATACCGTGCTATCAGGCACCCTCTTCCCCCTTATCCAGTGGCAGGCTGATTCTTAGTCGTGTGCCGTCCCCTGCCGGTGTATCCAGTAGCAGACGCCCGCCATGTGCCTCGATAATACCGCGGCTGATGGAAAGCCCCAAACCCATCCCCTGTTCCTTGGTGGTGATGAAAGGCTCGAAAATGGTCTCGCGCACCTTCTCATCAATGCCGTGACCAGTGTCTTCCACCAGGATCTCCACTTTCCCAGCCAACAAAGAGGAGCGGATCAGCAGTTTGCGACGGGATAGCGGAACATCCTGCATCGCCTCAATGGCATTGCGGGTGAGGTTGAGCAGTACCTGCTCAAGCTGAATATCGTGCGCCCAGAGCTGGGGCAGCGCCTCCTGCAACTCCAGTCGCAGGCTGACGCCGGCCTTGCGCAGTTCGGGCTGCAAAAAGGTAACCAGCTCATTGATCAGCTGATTGATATCGACCCATTTGCGATCAGGCTCCTCCTTACGGATAAAACGCCGAAGCTGACGGATGATCTCCCCTGCCCGCTCGGCCTGGGAGGCAACCCGCTCCATCACCTCGATGAGCTGCTCGCGGATCCCCTCCTGGCCGGACTTGAGCATGCGTATCGAACCGTGGGTGTAGTTGCTGATGGCCGACAGGGGCTGATTGAGCTCATGCGCGATCCCGGAGGCCATCTCACCCATCGTACTGAGGCGGGCGACATGAGCCATCTCCATTTGGTGTTGTCTTGCCTCCTCGGCCGACTTTTTGCGCTCGGTGATGTCGCGAAAGACCACAACCGCCCCGTTTATCTCGCCATTTTCATCACGAATAGGGGTACTGGAGTATTCAACCGGAATACTGTGCCCGTCCTTGCACCAGAAGATATCGTCGTCCACGTAGCGTGGCACGTTATCCCGGAAAGTGTGGTAGACAGGGCACTCCTCGCCCGGATGCGGGCTCCCGTCTGCGCGGGTGTGGTGTAGAAGCTGGTGTTGGTTTTTGCCGATCAACTCTGCGGCACTCCAGCCGGTGATGCCCTCCATGGCACGATTGACGAAGGTGGAATTGCCGTCCGTGTCGACACCGTAGATGCCGTCTGCCACCGAGTCGAGGATCAGGGCATGGCGCTGCTCAAGACGCTGTTTGGCGTGGGAGAGTTCCCGGTTGAGGCGCAGCACCCAGGTGGTCAGCCCCCCCATGATAAAGAGCAGAATCAGTCCGCTGAAGAGCCAGGCCCAGTAACGCTGCCAGACATCCAGCAGGGTGAACTGCTGGGAATACTGATACGGCGGCAGCAACAGCTCTTGCAGCAGATCGTGTACCGGCTGGTAATCCAGCGGAATGGTCCAGCCTGCGTAGTTGCCTCGTAGCGCAGCCGGATGATTCTCAGGCATCTCCGCCAGAGCGATTGAGACCTGGCGGGCCAGCGTGTTGGGGGTATGGCGAACCTTGCTGAAGGGCCACTCGGGATAGAGACGGGTGCTTCTCACCAGGGGGAAATCCTCACCCGTCTGCTGGTTTATGATGCGAAATTCGTTGAGATTGATGCGGCCTTCGTCCGCCATACGCTCGAGAATATCGGTTCGCACTGTCCCGGCATCCACCAGGCCTTTGCGTACCGCCATGACCACCCGGTCGTGGGTACCGGCAAAACTGATATCACGCAGCTCGCGGTAGGGTTCGATGCCAGCGGCCTTGAACTCGCGCAAGGCCATCATATAGCCGCCCAATGAGCTCTCGTTCACCGCCATCAAGGTACCGCTTTTAAGGTCCGCCAGGCTGTTCAGATCGTAGCGCTCGGCCCGTGCGAAGATCACACCGCCGAAGGTGTTGTAGGCCTTATCGCCCCAACGGTTTTTCATCGTGGCGATACGCGAAACCCGGTAGTTCACCTCCAGATTCACATAAATGGCGGGATTGACCAGAATGAAGTCCACCGCACCGTCGCCGACGGCCGTATCGACCTCCTCAAAATCGAGGGGATTGATGGAAAAACGATAATCAGGCAGTTGCTCGGTCAGATAATCCGCCGTTGCAGACCAGTGGGAAAGGGTGGCCTCATCACCACGATGGCTCAGAACACCGATACTGATCGGTTGGGCCGCCTGGGCAACGACACCCAGCAGTAATAGAGGGAGAACAAACAGCAGGCGCATCCTCCTCCCCCCCTCCGGCTATAGCGCGCTGGAATAGCGCCAAATCAACCACCCGACCATAACCAGCAACAGCAGGGCCACCACCCCCCAGCGGCCGTAGGATGGTTCCTCTTTCACCGGCAACAGGTAGCTTTCTGTAGCCGGGTCCACCTTACGCACCAGTCCTTTGAGCTTATCCCATGCCTGCTCCAGCACCGGTTGTACCGCATGGCTCGCGCTCTCGTCTTGCTGGCCAGCCAGCTCACCGGCCATTAGCACCTGCGCCGGACGCCCCTTGGGAAAGGAGCAGTTGCCGGTAAACAGGATGTTCCCTTCAATGGTCAGGTTCGGCAGGTGATAGCGCAGCGTACTTACCGAATCCTCCAGGGTGTAGAGCGGGTTATTGAAGCGAATGGTGCGTTTACCGATCACCTGGGCCCAGGCATCCATTCGCTCGCCGGCAAAGATGATGCCATAGCGGCTACTGGTGAACAGCACCCTGATATCGGTTGGCGTCAGCAGCAACCACTCGAAATAGGTCTGTCCACCCATACCATCGTCGAGCATGACATCGCGGAGTTTCTCGACACCGCTGGAGGCAATATTGCGTTCCATACGCCAGCGATTATAGGCTTGCCGGAGCATCGGCCAGCTTAGCCACAGTGCCAGCAATAACAACAGTGCAACAACACCCCAGGTAATCACTATCTCCTGCAAAACCTTACTCTCCCGTCTATGCCCGCCGATGAATCATTGGCCACTTGCCACTATTCCCGTCGCCAGGTCGTTCCCGCGGGGCCATCCTCCAGAACGATCCCCTGCGCCTTGAGTTCATCGCGAATACGATCCGACTCGGCAAAATCCTTGTTCTTGCGGGCCTCAATGCGCTGAGCAATCAGCGACTCAATCTCATCATCGGAGGGTCCGTCGCCACTGCTGCTGCCTCGCAAGAAGCCCTCCGGATCGCGCTGTAACAGTCCGAGCATGCCACCAAAGCGTACAAGCTGCGTGGCATAACTGGCCGCCGCATCTGGCTCGGTAGCCTGCAGACGATTCACCTCATGCGCCAATTCAAACAACACCGCCAGCGCCTCGGGGGTATTGAAGTCGTCATCCAGCGCCGCATAGAAACGTTCGCTGTAGTGGTTGTCTGCCACCTCGCCTGCCGCCTCAACGCCTCGCAGGGCATTATAGAGGCTGGTCAACGCCCCCTTGGCATTATCCAGATGCTGGTCCGAGTAGTTGAGCGGGCTGCGGTAATGGCTGGTGAGGATGAAGTAACGAATCACCTCCGGGTCGTACTTCTCCATCACATCGCGAATGGTGAAGAAGTTGCCCAGCGACTTGGACATCTTCTCGTTGTCCACCCGGACAAAGCCGTTGTGCAGCCAGTAGTTGACGAACTTGCAGCCGCAGGCCCCCTCGGACTGGGCGATTTCGTTCTCATGGTGCGGAAACTGCAGGTCAAGCCCGCCGCCGTGGATATCGAAATGATTGCCCAGCGCATGGGTGGACATGGCCGAGCACTCGATGTGCCACCCGGGACGGCCTTTGCCCCAGGGCGAATCCCAGCTCGGCTCACCGGGCTTGGCGGCTTTCCACAGCACGAAATCCAGCGGGTCATCCTTCGCCTCGTCCACCGCGACCCGCTCGCCGGCGCGCAGGTCCTCTGGATTCTTACCCGAAAGGCTGCCGTAGCCCTCGAATTTGGAAACATCGTAGTAGACATCGCCATTGCCTGCGGCGTAGGCATAGCCGTTGTCGATCAAACTCCCGATCATCTCCAGGATCTCGTCCATATGTAGTGTGGCACGGGGCTCCTGATCGGGGCGTTCCACCCCAAGGGTATCGGCATCCTCGTGCATGGCGCTGATGAAGCGGTCGGTCAGGGCGTTAAAGTCTTCCCCATTCTCATTGGCACGTTGGATGATCTTGTCGTCAATATCAGTGATGTTGCGCACATATGTAACATGCTCGCTGCCATAGATATGACGCAGGTAGCGGTTGATGACATCGAATACCACCAATACGCGGGCATGGCCAATGTGGCAATAGTCGTAAACGGTCATACCGCAGACATACATTCTCACCTGGCTGGGATCGATGGGGGCGAAAGGCTCCACCTTCTTGGTGAGATTGTTGTGGACTTTGAGCTGGTGCTGGTATGCCATGATATCTATCTCTTCCGGTTCTCATTCGCCGTTCAGGAACAGCCGCGCATGTTAGCCCAAAAGCACGGAAAACAACAAAAATCAGGCCGAGTCGCCCCGGGAGCTATCCCGCACCTTGCGCTCAAGACTATCCAGCCGCTTCTCGATACGCGAAAGGCTATTGCTGATCTCACTGACATTGTCGTAAAGTCCAGCCGCGTGTTTTCGGGTTTTATCAAAATCACGCTCGATCTGATGCCCCACGTTACTGACCCGCTGATCACGGCGTTCAAGCTGGATAAGACGCTCCTCTGATAATAACCAGGTTCATCCAGTTATGTCGCAGGTAACGCCCCTTGTGT
>JBEPXU010000054.1:0-10574 GCA_041641735.1 Ectothiorhodospiraceae bacterium | reverse complement strand
GCCAGTACTGACACCGGTGGTCTTTGCCTGGGGTTACTACGCCCTTGCTGCGCTCTATGCCTACCGTGAGGCGCAGCGGGAGCGTCAGCGCTCAGTGCAGATCTTCAGCCGCTTTCTCGACCCGCGCGTGGTCAACGATCTGGTCAGCCAGGGCGAATCGGCCCTTAACATCAAGGCCGAGAGCCGGCAGATCACGGTGCTGTTCTCCGATATCCGCGGCTTTACCACCCTTTCGGAAAAGCACACCGCCGAGGAGATCGTGGCCCTGCTCAATAATTATTTCAGCCGCCAAGTGAAGGTGATCTTCCGTCTCGGCGGCACCATGGATAAGTTCATCGGCGATGCCATTATGGCCTTCTGGGGAGCGCCGGTGAATGATGAGAAGCAGGCTGTGCATGCGGTCGAAGCGGCGTTGGAGATGGCCGACACCCTGCTGCAGTTCAAACGCGACCTCGGCGCCCAGGACGAACACTTCGATGTCGGCATCGGCATCCACACCGGTCCCGGCGTGGTCGGTTTTATCGGTTCGGAGAACCGTCTCGACTATACCGCCATCGGCGATACGGTGAATCTTGCCAGCCGCATCGAGGGGCAAACCAAGGGCGTGGCACGCATCCTGGTCTCTGCCGACACACGCGAGCAGTGCGGCGAGGCATTTGACTTTGTCGACCACGGTTTTTATAAGGTAAAGGGTCGCACCCAGGAGGTGCAGCTATTCGAACCAAGGAGAAAAGCCCCATGATGCGCCGCGTACTACTCCCTTTGCTGGCCGTCTTCTCCCTCGTCCAGCCGGTACAGGCTGAGGAACAGGTCGCTACGGTCCTGCGGGACACCCAGCTCCGCTCTGCCCCCTACAGTGATGCCGGCGTCATCGCTACGGTGAAGGCCAAAAGCCGGGTAACCATCCTGGAGCGTCGCGGGGGCTGGTATCAGGCGCGTGACAGCCGCCGCCATACCGGCTGGTTACGCATGAGTAACATCCGTATTGGGGAAGGCGGAGCCACAACCGGCGATGGTTCGGGGCTGGGCCAGACCCTTCGCTTCCTCTCCAGCGGACGCTCCGGTGCCAGTGGCGTGACCGTGGCCACCGGGATACGGGGCCTCGATTCGGCGGATGTGGTCAATGCCACCCCGGATCATAATGCCGTGCAGCGACTCGATAGCTTTAGTGTCAGCGCTGCAGCGGCCAAATCGTTTGCCCTGAACGCCAGTCTGCGCAGCAAGCGGATCGGTTATCTCAAGGAGCCGGAGTGATGCATATGGAACTGAGTTTGAAGAAAGCGCTACTGTTACCCCTGCTTCTCCTTTCGGTGCTCCTGCTTGCCAGCTGCGTGCAGGGCGAGGACGGCCCGCTTGGCAAGCTCAATATCGAAGAGGCGCTGCAAACCGCGCAGAAGGCCTTCGGTGAGGTGGACCCGGAGCAGGAACAGCTTATCGGTGAGGAGGGGGTATCGGTCCTGCTCGGGGCCGTTCCGCTGGTGGAGAACGACCCGGTGCAGCGCTACGTTAACCGTGTCGGCCACTGGGTCGCCCTGCATACCGAGCGCCGTAATCTCAACTGGAAGTTCGGTGTACTGGATAGCACGGATATCAACGCTTTTGCTGCGCCCGGCGGTTACATCCTGATCACCAAGGGGCTGCTGCTGAAGATGCAGAGTGAATCGGAGCTGGCCGGAACACTGGCCCATGAAACCGTACACGTGGTGCGCAAACACCACCTCCATGCGGTGCAAAAAAATGCCCGGCTCGACCTGGCCGTGCAACTGGCCAAGACCCAGGTGGATGAGGAGCATGAAGAGACCATGGAAAAGCTCTCCAACGGCTTTAAGGAACTCTATGCCCGCGGTCTGGATAAAGGCGATGAGTTCGAGGCAGACCGCATGGGTGTCATCATTGCGGCCCGCTCCGGTTATGATCCCTATGGCCTGCCGGCAGTCCTGCAGACACTGGCGGGAATGAATCCCAACGACTCCTCGCTGGCCTTTCTATTCAAGACCCACCCGCCACCGGCCAAGCGTCTCAGCCTGCTTGAGCGTCTGTTCAACAAGCTCGACCCCTACGCCCGCCAGCCGCAGCTGAAGCAGCGTTTCGAACAGAATATCGCCTCACTTCGGGCCTCATCCTGAGATTACTAAAAAAGTTAAACCGGTTTTGTGAACAGCGGTAACAGACAGACGGGTGCGGTCGCGACCACACCCGCCGCCCATGAGGTGGCCGTCACCACCCTGAAGGGCGTCGGTCCGCGCATGGCCGAAAAACTCGAAGGGCTTGCCATTACCACGGTACAGGACCTGTTGTTTCATCTGCCGCTGCGTTACCAGGACCGCACCCGCATTGTTCCCATCGGCTCGCTACGACCAGGCGATGAAGCCCAGGTGGAGGGGGAGGTGCAGCTCTCCGAGATCAAGTTCGGTCGGCGGCGTATGCTGCTAACCCGCATCAGCGACGGCACCGGCAGCCTGACCCTGCGTTTTTTCCATTTCAGTAACGCCCAGAAAGAGAGCCTTGCCCGAGGTGTACGCCTGCGCTGCTTCGGTGAAGTGCGGCGTGGCAATGTCACCCTGGAGATGGTCCATCCTGAGTTTCGCCGCATCAACGACAGCGGCGCACAGAGCGTGGATGAGCACCTGACCCCGTTCTATCCTGCCACCGAGGGGCTACAACAGACGGGGCTGCGCAAACTGGTGGATCAGGCTGTCACCCTGCTGCTGCAGGGTAAGGTCCAACTCAGTGAGTGGTTGCCCCCGGCACTGTTACCCGAGGGAATGCCGACCCTCAGCGAAGCGGTGCTGCTCCTGCACCGCCCCCCACCGGATATATCCCTGGCCATGCTCGCCGAGGGCGAACATCCGGCGCAACAGCGACTCGTTTTCGAGGAGTTGCTGGCACACCAGTTAAGCCTGCGCCAGCTGCGCCAAAGTATGAGTCAGCACCCTGCCCCGCCGCTCGCGGGCGACGGCAGTCTGCAACAGCAGTTGCTGGATGGGCTGCCCTTTTCGCTCACCTCGGCACAGCAGCGTGTCAGCGACGAGATCGACCGTGACCTGCAGTGTGATACGCCGATGCAGCGACTGGTACAGGGCGATGTCGGTTCCGGCAAAACCGTGGTCGCCGCATTGGCTGCACTGCAAGCGGTGGAGTCCGGCCACCAGGCGGCGATGATGGCACCGACCGAGTTGCTGGCCGAGCAGCACTACAATAACCTGCGCCAGTGGCTTGAACCGCTCGGCATTGAGGTGGCATGGCTGACCGGCCGGCTCAAGAGCGCCGAGCGCCGCGAGATGCTGGCGGCGGTAGAATCAGGCCATGCACGCGTTATCGTCGGTACCCATGCCCTGTTCCAGGCCGAAGTGATCTTTGCCGGGCTGGGGCTGGTGATCGTCGACGAGCAGCACCGTTTCGGTGTGCATCAGCGCCTGGCGTTGCGGGAGAAGGGGGTGCAGGACGGTATCCATCCGCACCAGCTCATCATGACCGCCACACCAATCCCTCGTACGCTGGCGATGACCGCCTATGCCGATCTGGACCTCTCCATCATCGACGAACTGCCGCCGGGCCGCACACCGGTCGAGACGGTGGCACTGAGCGACGAGCGCCGCGACGATGTCATCGAGCGGGTGGCTGCCGCCTGTGCCGAGGGACGTCAGGCCTACTGGGTCTGTACCCTTATTGAGGAGTCCGAATCACTGCAATGTCAGGCCGCGGAGGATACCGCGGCACAGCTGCAGGATCTGCTGCCGCAGTTAAGTACTGGCCTGGTTCACGGACGCATGAAGGCGTCGGAAAAGGAGCAGGTAATGGGTGCCTTCAAGAACGGGGAGTTAAACCTGCTGGTGGCCACCACAGTCATCGAGGTCGGCGTGGATGTCCCCAACGCCAGCCTGATGATCATCGAAAATGCCGAACGCCTCGGCCTGGCGCAGTTGCACCAGCTGCGCGGGCGTGTCGGACGCGGCAGCACGAAAAGCAGCTGCGTCTTGATGTATCATCCGCCCCTGTCGAAACTGGCCCGCGAACGACTGGCGGTCATGCGCGAAACCAACGACGGTTTCGTGATCGCCCGCAAGGACCTTGAGATACGCGGTCCCGGGGAGGTGCTTGGAACCCGCCAGACCGGTATGCTGCAGTTGAAGATTGCCGACCTTCAGCGTGACCAGGGTCTGTTGCCCGCTGTGGCAGACGGTGCCAACCGGCTACTCGAACAGAACCCGGACCGGGTGGCACCGCTTATTCAGCGCTGGCTTGGCGGCAAAACCCGCTATGGCAGCGTCTAGCGACTTAGCAAGGAGACTATGAAACACGACTACGGCAAACATGCCCTTGAGCCTGTCTGGCTTGGCTGCAGACGTTTGCGACGCAGCGCCCTGCCCGAGCACTGGCGTGACTGGCTGCTGGACCCCTCATCCCTGACACGACGGCTGCAGCGTCGCTGCGGCCCCGACTTCCACGTTGCGGTGCTGTCCCAGCGGATGGAACGGCCGATGCTAAGTGAGGCTCGGGCACTGCATCGCCCGCCGCAGGAGGTAGCACTGGTGCGCCAGGTCCGTCTCCTCTGCGATGAAACTTCATGGGTATTTGCCCGCACCATCATCCCGCTGCCTTCGCTCAAGCGCGGCTTGCAGCGGCTTGCCCAGCTTGGCGACAAACCACTTGGCGCGGTGCTGTTTGCCGACCCGAAGATGCAACGTCAACCCATGGAGGTCGCCCGTATCAAACCGGGGCAACGTCTCTACCATATGAGTCATGGCAGCGAAGTCCCCTCGAACAAATCGCTGTGGGGGCGACGTTCGGTCTTCTGCCTGCAGGGCAGTCCACTTTTGGTCAGTGAGTTCTTTCTCCCGGAGCTGCTGTGGGAGGATAAGGTAAAATGAATACGCAGAGGGCGCTTCGGAAAGTCCAGCAACTCTATTTTTCCAATCGGCGCTTTTTATACCTTTGTCGCTTACATCGCCCTGCCGATATCCCGCTTTTTCTCCTTCCCGGCCTTTGGGCTTCCGTTCTGGCGGCAGAGGGCATGCCAGACATCGGTGCGATGCTCTCGCTGCTTTTCGCCGCGCTGCTGTTTCGCTGTGCCGCCTGGGTATTCAATGACTGGATTGAGTCACGCCTGCTGTCCAACGCACCTGAATCCCTCAACTCTCGCCGGCTTGTCGAGGCGCGGGAGTCGCAACTGCTTTTCTCCGGCTTGATGCTGGTCGCATTCCTGCTGATACTGCCCCTTGGCCTGCCGCTGCTCTATTATGCCGCGGTGGCGTGCCTGCTGTTGGCCGGCTACCCCTTTATCAAGACACGCATGCTACTGGCCCAGCCCTACCTGGCACTTTGTTATGCCTGGATTGTGCCCATGGCCTGGACCGCGCAGGGGGGACATCCGGGTAAGGGTGCCTGGCTGATCTTCACTGCGGTACTGCTGTGGTCCACTGCCTTCAACACCCTTTACGCCATCCCGCGCCGTAACTATGAGCAGGGTGTTGGTATCGGCTCGCTGGCCCAGATATTTGGTGACAACAGCTGGCTGCTCATTATGGGTTCACAGCTCGGTGCGGTGTTAGCGCTTTGGCTGGCTGGCCGTCAGCTTCAGCTGGAGATCTTTTTCGATATCGCGTTGGTGGTTACCCTGCTGTTGCTGCCCTATCAGCAGTGGCTGCTCTTCCGCCACCCCAAATCGGGGGCGATACGCAGTTATCTGAGTCAGATCTGGTTCGGTATCGCAGTCTTTTGCGGCATTGTCTTTCACTACCTGTGCCAGTGTCAGAGTGTTTAACTATTGAAAACTGCACGATAAATCTTTTGCTTTCATCCTGTTAGGAACTACTCTTATTATTGATTCTTTACGCAATAGGGTTACAATGCCTCGTATTCTGTGAACGCGTTCACATTTTTAACATCCACGCGGAGATCTGGCCCTGTTTGATTTTCTGAAAAAGAAGGTTCGCCAAGCTGGTCAGACCGGGATCCGGCTCGGTCCGAGCGGTATAGGCATTGCACAGATCACCGCACCGGATACCGCGGATGGAATGCCAACTCTCACCCTCTGCCGTTACCTTCCCAGCCTGACCCCTGCAGAGCGTTCCACGCAATTAGCCCGTTTGCGCGAAGAGTTGCAACTGGATCAAGCAACCTGCATCAGTATTGCTGAAAATGCGATGTTCAACCTGCTGCTGGTTGATGCGCCTGAGATTGAACCCAATGAACTCAAGTCCGCCATCCGCTGGCGCATCAAGGATCTTATCGACTTCCATGTCGATGATGCCGTGATCGACGCCTTCGACGTACCCGGTCAGGAGCAGCGAGGACGTCAGAAACTGATGTATGTCGTTGCCGCAAAACGCGCCGCCGTTCAGGCCCATATCAATCAACTGGAGGAGGAGCGGGTCCGGCTCTCCGTCATCGACATCCCGGAACTGGCGATGCGCAATATTGCCAGTCTTTTACCTGAGGATGACACGGGCGTAGCCATGCTCTACCTCACCTACGAGGGTGGTCTGTTGACCATGACCCGGAAAAAGGATCTCTTCCTTGCCCGTCGCCTGGACATCGGTCTGACACAGTTAACTGACTTCTCCACTAGCAGCTCCCCCTCCAGTAACGAGGAGGACGACGAATTCATTCTCGATGATGAAGCGGAGGTTACCAAGCCGCTGCAGCGGGCATTTAATACCATCGTCCTCGAGTTACAGCGCTCGCTTGATTATTACGAAAGCCATTTTGCCCTGCCCCAGGTCGCAGGTCTTGTCATTGCCCCGCTTGAAGAACCGGTACCGGGATTGCTCAACTACATTTCTGAACACTTGGGAATACCGGTACGTATGCTCGACCTCAATGCACTGGTACAGAGTGAACAGTTATTGAGTGACAAACTGCAGTCCCAGTGTCTCCTTCCCGTCGGCGCGGCACTGCGCGAGAGCAACAAGGCACTGTAAATGCAGCAGATAAACCTCTATCAACCGATACTTCGCAAACAGGAGAAGGTTTTCTCCCTGAAAACTCTTTTACGTGGGAACCTGCTGATTCTCGCCGTACTGTTGCTGTTCTATTTCGCCTCGTATTATCAAAGTCATTCACTCAACACCCAGCTTGAATCTCTGCAACAGGAGCGGACCAAACGCACCGAAGCCCTGATAGAGCTGCAGAAAAAGTTTCCACCCAAGGCCAAGAATCCGACACTACAAACGATGGTGGAGGAGAAGCAGGCCCTGCTTAATCACCGCAAACGCATCATCCGAGAACTTCAGCATCAGAAAACCGGGACGGGCGGCAATCCCGGCTTTTCAGAACAGCTTAGCGGGCTGGCACGTCAGGACGTCGAAGGGATATGGTTTGATCAAATCAGTCTCCGGGACGGCAAGCAGTTAACGTTGCAAGGCTGGGCAACCTCTCCGGAAAAGGTTCCCCAACTCATCCAGCGCCTGACAAGTGAACCGTCATTCAGTGGCACAGCCTTTACCAGCGTGCAGATCACACGGGATACACAGAACAGCTCAGTGATCGGTTTTATACTCAAAACCGATGACAACGAAGAAGGGGCAGCGCAATGATCCGCCAACGCTATGATGCATTGCAGACCCGTATCGATGCGCTCTCACTACGTGAACGAGCCATCATCTTCGTTGCGATCTCCGCCATACTCTTCTTTGCTTGGGACAAACTATTGATGGGGCCGGTGGATACCGAACAGCGCGCCATCCTGAACCAGATTGAAGACGTGCGCATGCAGGTCAGTGCCCTGGATAAGGAAACCCAGACCGTCATGGAACGCTACCGCCGCGACCCCAACAAAGACGAACAGGAGCAGATCGCCGAGCTGGACCAGCAGTTGCAACAGGCCAACGAGCGCATCAGCAAGATGATCAGCGGGCTTATCGAGCCCCAGAAGATGGCCCGTATCCTGGAGAAGGTGCTGCAAAAACAGGAGGGCCTGAAGTTCATCCGCCTGGAAAATTTGGGACGTGTCGCCCTGGTCGATGTCGGTAACGAGAATGGCAATGACAATGCCCCGGGGATATTCCGTCACACCATGCGCCTTGAACTCGAGGGCAGCTATACGCAGGCCCTGGCCTATTTGCGTGCACTGGAAACCCTGCCCTGGCAGTTTCGCTGGGACGAGGTCCGTATTACCACGCTGGATTACCCCAGGGCGAATATCGTGATCAAGGTCCATACGCTCAGTTTGCAGGAGGGGTGGATCGGTGTATAAAGCTTTTTTTCAGCGAATAACCCTTTTGGTGCTGACTCTGTTCGCATTCAGTGCAACACCTGCGCTCATGGCCGAAACGCTGACCGATCCTATGCGTCCACCCACCGCTGGTTCGTCAGGCACCGTGCACAGCAGCAAAAAGGCCGTACAGTATTATCATTTGAGCTCGATTCTCATCTCCCCCAGCCATCGTTCCGCCATTATTAACGGCAAACGTGTCAGTGCGGGTGAAAGTGTTGGAAGAGCACGAGTGACGGAGATTCGAGGCAACGAGGTCACTCTGTCGATTGCCGGAAAAACCCGAACACTGACCCTGATCCCCCTCAGCATTAAAAAGCCAGTGGAGGCTTCGCGCCAATGAGTATCGCTATCCGCGCATTTCGCCCAGTAGCAGGCGTTTTTTTCTTACTTCTTTTGAGCGCATGCAGCAATCAGCCGATCCGAGAGCATGATGTCAGCGATCAGATGCAGGACGCATTCGAGGTCAAGGAAGGTAGCGAGAAAACCGCAGTTGTCCCCCCCAGTGAGGTCAGTGAGGCGCTACTCCCGCCGGTGCAGGTTCAACTTCCCGGAATCAAACCCGGCGCACAGGTTGAACAGCGCTTCGACGTCAAGGTCCGCCATGCCCGTGCGCGGGACTTTTTCCTCAGTCTGGTCGACAACACCCCCTACAACATGATTGTGCACCATGATGTAAGTGGCTATATCTCGCTCGATCTGAAGAACGTCACTGTGCCTGAAGTGATGGAGGTGGTGCGCAACGTCAACGGCTACGACTATAAAATGAAGGGAACCAACATCCAGGTATTCCCCAATACCATGCACACCCGCATCTACCAGGTTAACTATCTGGCGATGCAACGTACCGGCCAATCGGTCATTACCTCCAAGACCGGCCAGATTACCATGTCCGACTCTGTCGGCGACGATAACCCGTCCAGCGGCAACGGAAACAGCAGCAACAGCAGCTCCATCTCCACCAAAACCGATGCGAATTTCTGGCAGGAGCTGAAAGACTCCCTGCAAACCCTGATCGGCACTGACAAGGGGCGCCGGGTAATCGTCAATCAACAGACCGGTATTGTCATGGTCCGTGCCATGCCCTCAGAACTGCGGGTCGTCGAGGAGTACCTCGATAGCAGCCAGTCCATTGCCCAGCGCCAGGTCATTCTCGAGGCCCGCATTCTGGAGGTCATCCTGAATGATGGTTTCCAGTCCGGTATCAACTGGGCCTCAATACAGGATGACAGTATCACCGGTCTTACCGGCGGCGGTAGTATCTTCAACGGTTCGGGTTACTCCAGCCTCAATGGCAGCCAGGGGCTGCTGGACTTCAGTACCGCTAACTCGGCTATCAATCAGTCGGCCGATGCCTTTGGTGGCGTTTTCAGTTTTGCTCTGAGCACCCCTGATTTCACTGCCTTTATCGAACTGCTAAAAAATCAGGGTGACGTACAGGTACTCTCCAGTCCCCGAGTCTCCACCGTCAACAACCAGAAGGCGGTGATTAAGGTCGGCTCCGATGAGTTCTTCGTCACCAGCCTGGACACCGATACCACGACCACCGCGGGGACCGGTACCACCAATCTCTCTGTTGAACTGGATCCCTTCTTCTCCGGTGTCGCACTCGATGTCACTCCGCAGATAAGTGCAGGGGGTGACATCGTGCTTCACATCCACCCCGCAGTCAGTGAGGTGTCCGAACAGACCAAGACCGTCTCCACGACATTGGGCACACTGACCCTGCCACTGGCGGCGAGCAATATTCGCGAGTCCGACACCATTATTCGCGCCGCCAATGGTCAGGTCGTGGTTATCGGCGGTTTGATGCAAAATGCCTCACAGGATGAAACATCCTCGGTCCCGCTTCTCGGGGATATACCGATTCTCGGCGCCCTTTTCCGCCATACAAAGAAGAGTACGCGCAAGAGCGAATTGGTCATTTTGCTCAAACCCACCGTGGTCGATCAAAACGGCAATGTCTGGCAGCACGAGCGGGCCCGCTCATCCGGTGCCATGCGCGGCATGATGCAGGGTATGTAGAGGTGACCCGGCAACGCCCTTGGGATAACAAGCGGGATAAATATGTACCTTGAGCACTACGGTCTGCGCGAGTTTCCCTTTTCCCTGACACCGGACACCAGTTACTTCTTCTCTTACGGCCACTATCGCGACGCCTTTAACACCCTTATTGTCGCCCTGGAAAATGGTGAAGGCTTTATTAAGGTTACCGGGGAGGTGGGCACCGGAAAGACCCTGCTCTGTCGCAAGCTGCTTAACCATCTTGAGAAGGACAGCGATACCTATATCACCGCCTACATTCCCAACCCCTATATGACACCCAGCTCACTGATCCTCGCTGTTGCGAAGGAGCTTG
>JBEPXU010000053.1:0-10632 GCA_041641735.1 Ectothiorhodospiraceae bacterium | reverse complement strand
TGTGATTCGTTTGGTCGACGTGAACGAATACAAGCGCCGCCAGGCACCGCCCGGTGTACGCATTACCCGCCGTGCCTTCGGTCGGGATCGCCGTTACCCGATCACCTCGGGGTTCGGTCGCCGTCGGTGAGACGGGTTATTGAACGATTAGTTGGGTATTACCGGGTTTATCTTGTTGTAATACTGGTCCGGTAACCTGTTAAGATTATCTGTGCAAAGTCGAATCAAAGGAAAAAAAGATGAAAAAGGTTGAGGCGATCATCAAACCGTTCAAACTCGATGACGTGCGTGAGGCCCTGTCTGATATCGGTGTAGCCGGCATGACGGCAACCGAGGTAAAGGGCTTTGGCCGCCAGAAGGGTCATACCGAGCTCTATCGCGGTGCCGAGTATGTGGTCGATTTTCTGCCCAAGGTGAAGATCGAGGTCGTGGTCGATGATGGCATGGTGGAGCAGTGTATTGAGGCGATCACCGGTGTTGCACGGACCGGAAAGATCGGTGATGGCAAGATCTTTGTTTCCGATGTCGGGCGGGTGATTCGTATCCGTACCGGTGAGGAAGGCCCGACGGCCATTTAGTTTTCCTCGGACGGAGAGTGTTCAACGCGAAGGTTCAAGGTTCAATGGGATAGGTTTGAACCTTGAACCTGTTCTCTTCAGAGGTAACTGACAATCTCATCCAGCGGGCGGCGGGGAGTCTCTTCAGGCAGCTCTGCGGGGTAACCAATACTCAGGACGGCTATCGGCTCCAGTTCCGGTTCCAGGCTGAAGCTCTTCTTGATGCGTTCGGCATCAAAGTAACCCACCCAGGTCGAACCAAGCCCTGCGGCGACCACCGCCAGCTGAGCGTATGCCGCGGCGATAGTGGTGTCCTGCAGCGCATAGAGACTCTCACCGCGTTCACCGTATTTTGTTGCCGCACGCTGCGGGTCGGCACAGAACAGCAGTGCGACCGGTGCCTCAGCGATAAAAGACTGATTATCTGCGATTTCGCTAAGTTGTTGCCGTTGGGCCGCATCGGTGATGACGGTGATTCGGTATGACTGCAGATCACCGGCCGAGGGGGCGGCACAGGCCATCTCCAGAACCGCATGAAGCTTCTCCTGCTCCACCGGCAGATCGGTGCGGTATTGGCGGATGGAATGGCGGTGGCGCACTGTTTCGAAAAAGTCCCACATAGACTAACCTCCCTGATATTTAGGTTATTGTTCTGGTGTTGGTGAAGGTTTGGCGTTGCTGTCTTTGAGTTCGGCCAGCCCCGGGTCATCCGGGTGGTTCCGCTCAAGTACACGCAACGCATCGTTAGCCAGATCGGTCAGTCCCATTTCCCGGTAGGCCTTTACCATGACCACCAGGGCATCGGGGATGGCGAGTGAGCGCGGGTAATTCTCCAACACGTATTTGGCACGGTTGGCGGCGGCGAGATAGCTTCCCCGTTTGAGGTAGTAATTGGCGGCAACCAGTTCATGACTGGCCAGGTTGTTACGTAGTACCTGCATGCGCTTGATCGCATCCTGTGCGTAGCGGCTGTCCGGGAATTTGGTTACCAACTCTTTGAAATAGTTGAATGATTCGCGGATGGTGACAGGGTCTCGCTTGGAGCGGTCTTGAGGGAAAATCCGTTCCATCAGGCTGATGCCCTGATCATAGGTGGCCAGACCACGCATGTAGTAGGCATAGTCGACACTGGGGTGGCGTGGGTGCAGTTTAATAAACCGGTCCGCAGCAGCGACAGCCGATGCCGGTTCATCGGTCTTGTAGTGGGCGTAGATGGTCTCCAGTTGTGCCTGCTGGGCATAACGGCCATAGGGATATCGCGCCTCCAGCTTGGTGTAGTAGTCGATGGCCATCTGGTAGTTGGCATCATCCAGCGCTTCTTTGGCGTGTTGATAAAACTCTTCCGCGCTCCAGTTTGCTGTTTCGTCCTGGCCCAGGGTAGAGCAGCCAGCGATAAGCCAAATCAGGGAAAGAATGGACAGGATTTTAGGAAAGCGCATAGTATCCGTTACTTTGTAGAGATGTAGGCGATAAGTATACCCATGGCACCCCCCGGAATAAATGAAAGTGAAGACAATTCCTCTGAAGAGGAAGCGAAACACCTGCATGCGGAGGTGCCGGCGACCCTGGCCGGCCGTCGCCTGGACCAGGTGCTGGCCGAACTGTTTTCAGATTACTCGCGCTCGCGCCTTCAGCAGTGGGTCAAGGAGGGGGCTGTTACCGTCAACGGCAACACGATGCGCCCGCGGGACAAGCTCCTTGGCGGCGAGCAGATTGAACTAATTGCTCGACTGGAGCCCGATACCAGCTATGAACCGGAGCCCATCGAGCTGGATATCGTTTATGAGGATGAGGCGATACTGGTGATCAACAAGCCTGCCGGGCTGGTGGTTCACCCGGCGGCCGGCAACTGGCAGGGCACCATGCTCAATGCCCTGCTGCATCACTATCCGCCCATTGCCAAGGTGCCGCGTGCCGGTATTGTGCACCGGCTCGACAAGGCCACGACCGGGCTGCTGGTGGTGGCAAAGAGCGTCGAGGCGCAGACCTCGCTGGTTGAGCAGTTGCAGGCACGCACCTTTACCCGCGAATACGATGCGGTGGTCAATGGCGTCTTAACGGGCGGTGGCACGGTCAATGCGCCTATCGGCCGGCACCCGGTTGACCGCAAGCGCATGGCCGTGGTGCGTAACGGCAAGCCGGCAGTCACCCACTATCGCTTGAGCGAACGGTTTCGCGCCCACAGCCATATCAAGGTCCAGCTCGAGACGGGACGTACCCACCAGATCCGCGTGCACATGGCTCACCAGCGTTATCCGCTTGTGGGTGATCCGGTTTACGGCGGCAGGCTCCGGATCCCGCCCGCCTGCTCCGAGGCGCTACGGGAGATGCTGCGCCGCTTTTCCCGCCAGGCCCTGCACGCCTCGCGCCTGGGTTTGACCCATCCGGTATCAGGGGAATACATGGAGTGGCAGGTACCGCTGCCCGAGGATATGCAGCAACTGCTTGAGGTGCTGCGTCAGGACCGGGAGCAGGCGGAGTAGATGGGACTGCCGCTCATACGCCCCGACTGGCCGGCGCCACCGATGGTGCAGGCGACCGTGACCACCCGCGCCGGCGGTGTCAGTCTGCCCCCCTATGACACCCTCAATCTGGGCGATCATGTAGGTGATGACCCTGTCGCCGTGAGAGCAAACCGCCAGCGTTTGAGTGAGTCTCTGTCCTTGCCTGCAGCGCCCCGCTGGCTGCGTCAGGTACACGGTACCTGCTCGGTTGAGGCCTCGGCATGTAGCGATCAGTGCGAGGCGGATGCCGCCCATACCCGAACCCCAGGTGTCGTTTGTGCGGTATTGACGGCAGACTGTCTGCCGCTGCTGCTCTGTGATCGTGAGGGCAGTCAGGTTGCCGCAGTGCATGCGGGTTGGCGTGGGCTGCTTAACGGCGTGATTGAACAAACCCTCGCCCGGATGGGAGCTCCAGAGTCCTTGCTGGCCTGGATGGGCCCCGCGATTGGTCCGGGGGCCTTTGAGGTTGGCGAGGAGGTACGCGAGGCCTTTTGCGCGGGGGACCCTGGGGCAGAAGCGGCCTTTACCCCGTCACCCAATGGGCGTTACTGGGCAGACATCTATGCCCTGGCGCGGCAGCGACTGACACGCGCCGGGGTGGCCGAGGTAAGCGGTGGAGAGTATTGCACCTACTCGGAACCTGAGCGGTTCTACTCCTATCGCCGGGACGGTCAGACCGGTCGCATGGCCAGCCTTATCTGGATCGATGAGAAAATGGTCTGCTGATGCGTGAAGTCAGCACAGTGGTCAATTGTAAAGATAACGAGCAGAACCCAAGTCAAAGAGAGCTCCCACCGCAGGGCGGTGTGGACACAAAGGGAGAGAATGCATGAAACACTGGTATATGTTGACCGTGGTGGGGAAAGACCGCCCCGGTATTGTCGCCCACCTCAGCGCCGCCCTCTACGATGGCGGTTGTAATCTGGGCGAGGCCTCGATGATTCGCCTCGGGGGGAATTTCACCATCATGTTAATGGTGGAGTTCGAGGGTAATACCAGTGCCCTGAACCACATGGTTGAGCCGGTTGCCGAGTCACTGGGGCTGCACCTGCACGTGGATCGCATCGATGCCAAATTGCACCAGCACCTTGAACCGGACGTGCGCATTACCGTCTACGGCGCCGACAGGGCCGGGATCGTTGCCCATATGACCGGGGCGCTGGCCGAGGCGGGGCTGCATATCCTGGATATGGATACCTCGGTGGCCGGAACCGAAGAGAAACCTATCTACATCATGCAGATCGAGGGGCATGCTGCCGAGGGCGTGGAGGCATTACGTTCAGCACTGGAGGCAGTCGCCGAGAAAGGGGTCGAGGCGCAGCTGGAAACCATTGAAACGATGATAGGGTAAGGAGTCATCATGGCGGTATTGGATATCCTTACCTACCCGGACGAGCGCCTGAAACAGGAGTCCCTTCCGGTAGAGAAATTCGATGATGAACTACGCACCTTCCTTGCGGATCTGGAAGAGACCATGCGGGCAGGGCCTGGCGGTGTGGGTATTGCTGCACCGCAGGTGGGACGGTTCGAACGCATTGTGTTGGTTGATTGTTCGGTCACACGCAAGCCGGTGCCCAACCACGGCTTTATGGTGTTAATCAATCCCGAGATTACCGAGTGGGACGGGATGAAGGTCGGACGCGAAGGCTGCATGTCGGTGCCGGACTATACCGGTAATGTCATTCGGGCAGAGCGCATCACCTTCACCGCCTACGATGGTTTCGGTGAACAACAGGAGTATGAGTGTGAAGGGTTTGAGGCCCGAGCGGTTCAGCACGAGTGCGATCACCTGGACGGCATGCTTTTTCTGGACAGGCTTGTGAGCCGGCGTAACGACCTGTTCCGGCGCAAGGTCTATAAAAAGAAGTAACCAAATTGATGCAAAACGAGCTTCTTGCGTTGCTACCCTGGTTTATCCTGGGGCTGTTTCTGCTGGGTTTCGTCTGGTTGTGGCGAGCCTCTGGTAAGGCCTGCGAGATCGACTGGGAACATGGCTGGATGCGGCGGCTGGACGGTTTTAATCGACTTCTGTGCCGCCACTACCATCGTCTTCACGGCGACAGAATCGAACTGCCAGCCGAGGGACCGGCGATCCTCGTTGCCAACCACATCTCCGGTCTGGACCCTCTGCTGATGTTTGCTGCCAGCCGGCGCAAGCTGCGATTTATTATCGCCTCCGAACAGTATTACCGCTTTGGTCTGCAATGGTTGTTTCGCGCCGTGGGGTGCATCCCGGTGGACCGCCGGGGCAGACCCGAGCGCGCCTTTCGCGACGCTTTGCGTGCCCTGAAAGATGGGGAGGTGGTGGCCCTCTTCCCGCATGGCAAGATCCATCTCGACACCGATCCACCGCGTCGCCTCAAACCCGGTGCCGTGCGCCTGGCGCAGCTGGCCGATTGTCCTATAACCCCTGTGCGTATCGGGGGAGTGAGGGCGCAAGGTCATATCTTCTTGCCGGTCTTTTTACCGGCACGAGCAAGGATTGAGAACTTTTCCAATCTGCAGTGCCAGGACCAGGAGGCCTCTGCCTGCCTCAAGCAGTTACAACACATACTGGATGCTCAGTGAGAGCGATGGGCCTTGTGGCCGGGCAGAAGTCCTTAAGCGGCGTCGCGGAGAACTAAAGCTCCCCCTTAACCACGCGCTTTCAATTTGGGGAACTGTACCTGTACCTCCAGCCCGCCCAGCCTCGAATGGCCAAGTCGAAGATCGGCATGATGCAGTTCAGCGATACGCCTGACGATAGAAAGCCCCAGTCCGCTGCCGGCGATCTCCTGTCCGGCCAGGCGGTAGAAACGCTCGAAGATCAGCGTGTGTTCGGTCTCAGGAATACCTGGACCACTGTCGCCGAGTCGTAACAGCACAGAGTCCTCCCGGGGCTCAAGCGCAACTTCGATTCCCCCTCCCTCGGGCGTATAGCGAATGGCATTGTCGAGCAGGTTCCGCAGCATGATCGCCAGGCTCTCCTGTTGCCCGGCAACCACACAGTCCGGTCCCGCTGTAATCGATAGCTCAAGCCTTTTCACCGCCGCTTCACCGGCGTAGCCGGCGATAACCTCCTCGCTGAGTTTCTCAAGGTCGACCCTCTCGCCCTGTTTCAGCCCGGCCTCGGGATCGACTCTGGCCAGCGTTAACAGTTGATCGATAAGTCGTGATGCCCGCTCCGTTCCCTGCAGGATCTTCTCCAGTGCCTGGTACCGCTCTCCTTCATCGGTGCTGCGTATGGCAACCTGTGACTGCACCCGAAGTGCGGCAAGCGGGGTGCGCAGTTCGTGGGCGGCGTCAGCGGTAAAACGGCGTTCATTCTCGAAGGCACTCGTTAACCTCTCGAATAGCCGGTTCAGAGCCGCCAGCAGTGGTGCAATCTCCTCGGGGGCGTTCTCTTCATCCACCGCATCAAGGTTCGTTGGAGCACGCCGTGAAATGGCGTCGGCGAGGCGCTTGAGTGGGTTGAGGGTATGGTTAATACCCAGGGATATCAGGACCGCCAGTAGCGGCAACGCGATTAGCAACGGCATGCCCAGCCGAAATGCCACCACGTCGGTCAGCTCATCACGGATGGCCATGGCCTCGCCAACCTGGATCTGAAAGCCGGTGTTCTTGTCCAGCAACGAGAAGACCCGCCAGGACTCCCCGTTGATCTCGCGCGTACTGTAGCCGTTCTGCTTTTTACTGAGTGCAGTATCCGGGGCGCTGAAGGAGCGTAGCAGCAGGGTATTCTTTGGCTGCTGCCATAGCTGATAGGCCAGCTTGTGCTCATACTCATGACCGCCGGCAGTAAAACGGGTCTCGCCGGTGAAGTGAATATGGGCGCTCTTTAACTGACTGCCTGAGAGTTCAATCAGCTCATGGCCCGCTACTGATAGCAGGGTGCGGGCCGTTTGTGCCATCTGCGCATCGAACAGCTCCCGGATTTCGTGGCGACTGTCGCGATAGCTGCTGAAGGCCGTGATCAGCCAGATCCCTGCGGTGAGTGTCAGCAGGGTAACGAGCAGGCGACGGCGAAGTGATGTTCTCATAGGGGATCGATGATATAGCCGACACTGCGAATGGTGCGAATCAGATCGGTACCAAGTTTTTTACGTAGGTGGTGGATATAGACCTCGATGGCATTACTCTCCACATCATCGCCCCACGAGTAGAGCCCCTCCTCGAGGCGACTGCGCGACATGACCTTGCCAACGTTTTCCATCAGCAGGTGGAGCACCGCATACTCACGTGGAGGCAGATCGACGGCCTGGCCGCCTTTCGTCACACTGTGCGCTGCGGGGTCGAGTGTGATTTCGCCGTGGCTGATCGTGTTGCCGGCGCGGCCGCTGTTGCGGCGCAGCAGGGCTCGCAGTCGTGCCGACAGTTCATCCAGATCGAAGGGTTTGACCATGTAGTCATCGGCGCCGCTGTCGAGTCCGGCGACCCGGTCACTGATCGCATCACGGGCGGTCAGTATTAACACAGGTAAATTCTCACCACGCTGTCGCAAGCCTTTGAGAATCTCCATACCCGATTTATCCGGCAGGCCGATATCCAGCACCAGCAGATCGTAGTGCTCACTCTTCAGAGCCATTTCAGCGGAGCGGGCATCGGTGAACCAGTCGACACTGTAATCCTCCTGACCCAGTCCGACCCGGATGCCGTCACCGAGCAGCGGATCATCTTCAACCAGTAGCAGACGCATAACCTCTCCCTATCGCGATAAACAAGGTATACCTCAACTGGGTACACGTTTTCCAACTTGAATGGTGCCTGTGGCGACTTAAATTGGCCTTAAGGGCACTTAACTCTGCTACGTTCAGGAAAGTGCCCGACCCTTTTACAGGGATAAAACCTTAGTGTTCATGCTTGATTTAGGGCGTGTCGACCATATCTTGATAGTAATTCATCAACACATGTTTTTTTGGAGGGTAGAACCCGATGCGAATGGATAAATTGACCACCAAGTTCCAGATGGCGCTGGCCGATGCCCAGAGTCTGGCGGTGGGGCGCGATCACCAGTTTATCGAACCGGCGCATCTGATGACGGCGCTGCTCGATCAGGAGGGCGGTACGGTACGTCAGTTGCTGGCCCAGGCGGGTGTCAACGTCAACGGCCTGCGCTCGCAACTTGGGGATGCACTGGACCACCTGCCTTCGGTGGAAGGCACCGGTGGCGATGTCCACATCTCCAACGATACCGGCAAACTGCTTAACCTGACCGACAAGCTGGCTCAGCAGCGCAAGGATGCCTATATCTCCAGCGAGCTGTTTGTGCTCGCAGCGCTCGAGGATAAGGGGCAGCTGGGTGACCTGCTGCGTGCCAATGGGGCCAACAAGGAGGCGGTCGACAAGGCTATCGAGGCGATGCGCGGTGGTGCCAAGGTCGATGACCCGGATGCCGAGGAGCAGCGTCAGGCGCTGGAAAAATACACCGTCGATCTGACCGAGCGGGCCGAGCAGGGCAAGCTCGACCCGGTGATCGGTCGTGACGATGAGATCCGCCGTGCAGTGCAGGTACTGCAGCGGCGTACCAAGAACAACCCGGTGCTCATCGGTGAGCCCGGCGTGGGTAAGACCGCCATCGTCGAGGGGCTGGCGCAGCGCATCGTAAACGGTGAGGTGCCTGAAGGCATTAAGGGCAAACGCCTGCTGTCGCTCGACATGGGTGCACTCATCGCCGGTGCGAAGTTCCGTGGCGAATTCGAGGAACGGCTCAAGGCCGTGCTCAATGACCTCTCCAAACAGGAGGGGCAGATCATCCTCTTCATCGACGAGATCCACACCATGGTCGGTGCCGGCAAGGCCGAGGGTTCGATGGATGCGGGCAATATGTTGAAGCCTGCCCTGGCCCGTGGTGAGCTCCACTGTGTCGGTGCCACCACCCTGGATGAGTACCGCCAGTACATCGAGAAGGATGCCGCACTGGAGCGCCGCTTCCAGAAGGTGCTGGTGGACGAACCGAGTGTCGAGGACACCATCGCCATCCTGCGCGGCCTCAAGGACAAATACGAGGTGCACCACGGGGTGCAGATCACCGACCCGGCCATTGTCGCCGCGGCCACCCTGTCGCACCGCTATATCACCGATCGCCAGTTGCCGGACAAGGCCATCGACCTGGTCGATGAGGCCGCCTCGCGTATCCGCATGGAGATTGACTCCATGCCCGAGGACATGGACAAGCTCGATCGCCGCCTGATCCAGCTCAAGATCGAGCGCGAGGCGCTGACGAAGGAGACCGACGAAGCCTCCAAAAAGCGCCTCGGTCACCTGCAGGAAGAGATCGACCGGCTTGAGCGCGAGTACTCCGATCTTGAGGAGGTATGGAAATCGGAAAAGGTGGCACTGCAGGGTTCCCAGCACATCAAGGAGGACCTGGACCGTGCCCGTCAGGAGCTGGAGACTGCCCGCCGTGCCGGTGACCTCGCGCGCATGTCCGAGATCCAGTACGGCACCATTCCCGAGCTGGAAAAGCAGCTCGAATCGTGTGAAGACGTGGAACTGGCCGAGCCGAAGCTGCTGCGTAACAAGGTCAGTGACGAGGAGATCGCCGAGGTGGTCTCCAAATGGACCGGTATCCCGGTCTCCAAAATGCTGGAGGGCGAGCGAGATAAATTGCTGCGCATGGAGACCGAACTGCACAAGCGGGTAGTCGGCCAGGACGAGGCCATTAAGGCCGTCTCCGATGCGATCCGCCGTTCCCGTGCGGGACTCTCCGATCCCAACCGTCCCAACGGCTCGTTCCTCTTTCTCGGTCCCACCGGTGTGGGCAAGACCGAGCTGTGCAAGGCGCTCGCCTCCTTCCTCTTCGATACCGAGGAGGCGATGGTGCGCATCGATATGTCCGAGTTCATGGAGAAGCACTCGGTGGCGCGGCTGATCGGTGCCCCTCCCGGCTATGTCGGTTACGAGGAGGGCGGTTACCTGACTGAGACCGTGCGGCGCAAGCCCTACTCGGTGATCTTGATGGATGAGGTGGAGAAGGCCCATCCGGACGTCTTCAACATCCTGCTGCAGGTGTTGGACGATGGACGCCTGACCGACGGTCACGGGCGCACAGTGGACTTCCGTAATACGGTTATTGTGATGACCTCTAACCTCGGCTCCCAGGCGATCCAGGAATTGGCCGGTGAGGAGCACTACAGCCAGATCAAGGAGACGGTGATGGAGGTCGTGGGGCAGCACTTCCGCCCCGAGTTCATCAATCGGGTCGACGAGGTCGTGGTGTTCCACCCGCTGAAGAAGGATCAGATTCGCGCCATCGCCGATATTCAGATCGACTACCTGCGCAAGCGTTTGGCTGAGCGCGATATGGCACTGGAGCTGACCGAAGCGGCGCTGGATAAGCTTGGCGAGGCCGGTTTCGATCCGGTCTATGGTGCACGGCCGCTAAAGCGGGCGATTCAGCAACGTATCGAAAATCCGCTGGCACAGCATATTCTCGGTGGCGAGTTTGCGCCGGGGGATACCGTTCGTGTCGATGTGCAGGGCGAGGAGATGCTGTTCAGCAAGGGAACGCCCGCCGCGGCCTAAGCCGCAGCACTCAAACCGAGAAAGGCCCCGCAAGGGGCCTTTTTTTTCGTGTCGTGAAAAGGTGTAGG
>JBEPXU010000052.1:0-10643 GCA_041641735.1 Ectothiorhodospiraceae bacterium | reverse complement strand
ATCGGTACCGAGACCGGGTAGCGCCCGATATGCCCCTCGCTGGTCAGCTGCAGATCACCGTCGATCAACGCCACATCGGTGGAAGTACCGCCCATATCAAAGGTCAGTAACCTTTCACGGCCGGCCAGGGCACCGACACGTTGTGCCGCGGAGAGACCGCCCGCCGGACCGGAGAGCAACATGTGCACCGCCTGCTTACCCGCCATGGAGGCGGCAATGGTGTTGCCCGAACTTTGCATCACCGAGACCGAGGCCCCGGACAGTCCTGCCTCCAAACGGGACAGGTAACCCTCCACCAGCGGACCGACCCAGGCATTGAGCCAGGTGGTAATGCCGCGCTCATACTCCTTGTACTCAGGAAGAATGTCGGATGAACGGGAGACGAATATGCCATCCGGTACAATCGCTTCAATCTGCTTTTCAAACTCATCATCAAGAAAGGAGAAGAGCAGATTAATGGCGACTGCCTCGGGGCCAAGATGAAGAATCCGCTGCCGCAGGTCCTCCAGTTGATCGCGACTAAGGGGCTCCACAACAGTCCCGTCTGCCGCGAGGCGACCGCCCGTTTCCAGGCAGAGCTCTGGCGGAACCGGTGGCGCGACGGGTTGCGGCTGCAGGTTATAGAGCTCCTCCCTTGCCTGCCGCCCCAGCGTAAGCATGTCAGCCAGACCGTAATTGGTGATAAAGACGGTGCGTACACCCTTGCCTTCCAGTACCGCATTGGTGGCAACGGTAGAGCCGTGCACCATACGCAACTGTTCAAGCTGCGCCCCATCAATACCCAGCTCACGTACACCTTGCAGGATTGCCCGCTCCGGCGCATCGGGGGTGGAGAGAACCTTGTGCACACGAAGTCCCTCTCCGTCGTAAAGGACGAAGTCGGTAAAGGTTCCTCCGGTATCGACACCAAGCAGCATAATTAGCCCGTTTTTTTATCAAAAATGTGCACTGGAACTTTTGAAAAAAGACCTACTCCAATGCACCGTCACGTTGAGCACGGTATGATACCGAAATCAACAACGATAATCCCCCGGCGCAGTGTAAGTCCGGGTACAAAAACAAATCGGGGTGACATGGAACACGACAGTCTCATTCAGGTTGAACATCTGTCACGCCGCTACGGCAACAATCTGGCGGTCAATGACGTCAGCTTCGAGGTCCGCCGTGGCGAAGTCCTCGGCTTTCTCGGTCCCAACGGGGCAGGCAAGTCGACCACCATGCAGATGCTCACCGGCAATCTCGCGCCCACTGCGGGCAGTATTCGTATCAACGGCATCGACATGCTGGAGCAACCCAAGGAAGCCAAGCGTGCGCTGGGCTTTCTGCCGGAGCAACCGCCGCTCTATCGTGAGCTGACGGTGGACGAATTCCTCCGCTTCTGTGCACGGCTCAACCGCATCCCCCGCGACAAGAGCGCCCGCGCCGTCGACTATGCCAAAGAGCGTTGCGGTCTGACTGAGGTCGGCTCACGACTGATCAACAATCTCTCCAAGGGTTACCAGCAACGGGTCGGCATCGCCCAGGCGATCATCCACTCGCCGGAGGTGGTAATCCTCGACGAGCCCACCGTCGGGCTCGACCCGATCCAGATCCGCGAGATCCGAAAACTCATTCGCGAACTGGGTGGCGAGCACAGCGTGATCCTCTCCACCCATATCCTGCCTGAGGTCCAGGCCACCTGCGACCGGGTGCAGATCATCAACAAGGGGCAGCTGGTCCTCAGCGATACCATCGAGGGACTGGGCCAGCGTATGCAGAGCTCCAGCCTGCTGGTGGGGCTGCGGAAGACACCTGCCGCCGATGCGCTACAGGCTATCGATGGAGTGCAGCAGGTCACACCGCTCGAAGATGGTCGCTTGCGCATCACTCATGCACCGGAGCAGAGCCCGGCCGAAGCGCTGGCGAATCGCGCCGTGGCCGAAGGCTGGGGGTTGTATGAGCTGACACCCGAACGGCTCTCGCTGGAGGATGTGTTCGTCAACATCACCACCGAAGAAGATGAGGAGGCCGCCGCATGATCGCCACTATTGCCGCGCGCGAACTTCGTAGCCTGTTCCTGTCACCGCTGGCCTGGTCGATCCTCGCCGTGGTGCTGTTCATCCTCGCCTATATGTTTCTCGGGCAACTCGACACCTACCTGGCGTATCAGTCACAGATCGCCATGATGGAGAGCCCGCCCGGCGTCACCGAGGTCATCATCGCGCCGCTCTTCTCCAGTGCCACCCTCATCCTGCTGCTGGTTATCCCGCTTCTGACCATGCGCCTGGTGAGTGAGGAACGCCGCGCCCGCACCCTGCCGCTGCTGTTCTCGGCGCCGTTGTCGATGAGCGAGATCGTGCTTGGCAAATACCTCGGCATGCTCGGCTTTCTCGGTATCATGCTGGGGCTGGTTGCGCTGATGCCGCTGTCCCTGCTCAGTGCCGGCACCCTGGACTTCGGTCTGCTCGCCTCCAATCTCATCGGTATCGGCCTGATGCTGGCGGCCTTCGCCGCGGCGGGGCTGTTTATGTCCACCCTTACCGCGCAACCCACGGTGGCAGCGATCAGTACCTTTGGTGTACTGCTGCTTCTGTGGATCATCGAGTGGACCGGCAAGTCGATGGGCGACAACCCAACTGTACTGAGCTACCTCTCTCTGCAGAGCCACTACGAAGCGCTGCTAAAGGGCCTCTTCGACAGCAGCGATGTCATCTACTACCTGCTGTTCATTATTACCTTCCTTGTCCTCAGTATCCGTCGCCTGGATGCAGAACGGCTGTAACGACAACAAAGGAAAGTCAGAAACACCATGCAAACAAGCAAAAAGATCCATCGCCAGTATCGCCTGCAGACCTGGACCTTTGTGGTACTGTTCCTCGTCGCCATCGGCCTGCTGGCCTGGCTCAGCACCCGCTATCACTTTCAGTCCGACTGGACCGCCAGCGGCCGCTTTACCCTCTCCGATGCCACGGTCGAGGTGCTGAAAAAACTCGACGGCCCGGTGACCCTCACCTCCTTCAGTCGCAAGGATGATCTCTCCGGTCTGCGCAAGCGCACACAACAACTGGTCAGCCGCTATCAGCGCATCAAACCGAATATCACCCTGGAGTTCGTCGATCCCGACCAGCATCCGGATAAAGTGCGCAAGCTCGGCGTCACCCTCGATGGCGAATTGCGCGTGGTCTATGGCAAACGCGGCGAAAACCTGAAGAAAATCGGTGAAGAGGCCCTGACCAATGCCCTGCAGCGCCTGCTTCGAAGCGGTGAACGGCGTGTGTTGTTCCTCAGCGGTCACGGAGAGCGCGGCATCGACGGCAAGGCCAACTTCGATCTGGGTCAATGGGGCAAACAGATGAAGCAGAAGGGCTTCCAGTTCGACAGCCTCAACCTGGGTACCCAACCGGCGATCCCTGACGATACCGCAGCGCTGGTCATTGCCAGCCCCCAGGTAGCGTTGCTGGAGGGTGAGGTCAACCTCATCCAGGAGTACGTCAAAAATGGCGGCAACCTGCTCTGGCTTACTGAGCCGGGTGAAACCAACGGCCTCGAGCCACTGGCCAAGCAACTCGGCATCCAGTTCCAACCGGGCACCCTGGTCGATCCCACCGGCCAGCAACTGGGCATCAACAATCCGACTATCATCGTGGTGGCGCAATACCCGCACCACCCGGTCACTCAGGACCTGACCACCCTCACCCTCTTTCCAGGTGTGCAGGGCATCACCAGCAGTGGCGGTAAGTGGCAGACCACACCACTGCTTCGCACCCTCCCCCGCAGCTGGTCGGAAACCGGTCCGCTGGAAGGCAGTGTCGGATTCGACCAGGGTGAGGATGTCCATGGCCCCCTGACCATCGGCATGCTGCTCAGCCGAGACAGCGGCAAGGGAGACAATTCAAGCCAGCAGCGCATCGCCATTATTGGCGACGGTGATTTCCTGGCGAACAGCTACCTTGGCAATGGCGCAAACCAGGATCTCGGCTCGCGTCTGCTGAACTGGTTGAGCAACGACGATAGCTTCATCACCATCCCGCCGCGTGCGGCTCCGGATACCAGGCTGGAAATGACACCGCTGCTCTCATCGCTTATCGGCTTCGGTTTCCTGCTGGTACTGCCAGGAATACTGCTGGGCACCGGCATCGCCATCTGGTGGAAACGCCGCAAGCGTTAAAGGTTAGCCATGAAAAAGAACACCCTGATCAACCTGGCCCTGTTGCTCGTGGTTGCAGCCCTTGTTTTGGTGGCAACCTATGAACCGGGTATCGACAAACCGGCAGAGACGCCCTCACTGCTGAAGCTCGACCGTGAGACGGTCAACCATATTAAGATCCAGCGCAACGGACAGAAAACCGTCGAACTCAAGAGGAACGCCAAGGGAAAATGGCAGCTGCTGCAACCCGTAGAGATTGCCGCCAGCGATTTTCGTATCGACTCACTGCTGCGGATCACCGACACAAAAAGCCTGGGCACCTTTGCCGCCGACAAGGAGAAGCTGACCGACTACCAGCTGGACAGGCCGGATGTCACGCTCACCCTCAACGACACCACCCAAATCCTCTTCGGCACCAGTACACCGCTGGATCAGCGCCGTTATGTGCTGCTTGATAACAGGGTTCACCTGATCAGCGACGCTCTCTACTACCACCTTATCGGCGACTGGCCCACCTTCGTTCGCAAAAAGCCACTGCCAGACGGCGCGTCGATCGAATCGCTGCAGACACCGGAACTGATATTGCAGTGGCAGGATAAGCGCTGGCAGCTCGATCCCAAACCGGAAACATACAGTGCCGATCAGGTCACACGGTTGCTGGATAACTGGAAGCTTGCCTCCGCCATTCAGGTTAAGACCTACGATGGTCAGCAGGGCGATCCCGTCAGTCTGCAACTGAAGGGACAGGACCAGCCACTCACGTTTCTGGTTACCGCGCGCAAACCCGATCTGGTGCTGGCCCGTCCGGATCTCGGAATTGAATACCACTTTCCGGCCGAGAGTGCCGCACAGATGCTGACACTGCCCCCACAGGAGAAAAAGGACGAGAAAAAGGCAGATGGGGTAAAATAGCCGCCGGTATTCATTGAGCGGTCACCCCATGCCCGAACTTCCCGAAGTCGAAACCACCCGACGCGGTATCGCGCCGCACATCATCGACAAACCCGTCACCGATGTCATCGTACGCCAAAGCAAACTGCGCTGGCCGGTGCCGCGCGGACTTGGGAAAAAACTCATCGGCCACCGCATCCTCCGTGTCCAAAGACGTGCCAAATATCTGCTGCTCGGTTTCGAGCACGGCACGTTGCTCCTTCACCTTGGCATGTCAGGTAGCCTTCGCATTGTTCCGACAACAGAAGCTGCCGCAAAACACGATCATTTCGATATTGTTTTTAACAACGCAACGGCACTTCGCCTGACCGATCCCCGCCGTTTCGGTGCCGTCCTCTGGACACCCAACGCCCCCGACACCCATGACCTGCTCGCTCACCTCGGGCCGGAGCCGTTAAGCGATGACTTTAACGGTGAATATCTTTTTCAACGCTCACGGGGACGAAAAAACAGCATCAAACAGTTCATCATGGACGGGAAGGTCGTCGTCGGAGTGGGGAATATCTACGCCAGCGAATCACTCTATCTGGCCGGCATCAACCCCAAAAGGGCGGCGGGCCGGGTCAGTCGTGAGCGTTACGAGAAACTTGTCGCTGCGATCAAACAGGTACTGGCCGCAGCGATCAAACAGGGGGGGACCACCCTGCGAGACTTTGTCGGCAGTGACGGAAAACCGGGCTATTTCGCCCAACAACTGAATGTCTACGGCCGGGCGGGGGAAGGCTGCCCCGGCTGCGGCTCAACGATAAAACAGATCGTCATTGGGCAACGAAGCACCTACTACTGCCCACGCTGCCAGAAATAAAAAGGCGGGCAACCGCCCGCCTTCTGTTCTGTTTTGCCTTTTCAGCCGTGGGCTAGAGTTCAGTCTCGATATGCTCGATGATCATTTGCAGGTTTTCCCATGCTTCCGGCAAATCGAAGCCCTGCTCCTCCAGTCGGTTCAACAGTTGGCCGGCCTCTTTGCGAATGTTTTCCAACTGCTCCGGTTCAAACATCCACATCACCGCTTCCAGTTCATCCTCATCCGCCTGCAACAGCGTGGCAATCAGTTCATCCTGAGTGATGGGGGTATCGGGACGCATCAGGTCGGAAATCAACGGGTACTCCAGCAGGCAATAGTGCTGCTGACGCGCCAACTCCTCGTGTTCCAGCTCCATCCGCGCCATCGGGTCATCGGCGGAGGCCTGCCACACAGCATTCATCACAATCTCAATCAATTTGCGAATGGACTGCTTGTGACTGCCGCAGCTGGTGCCAAAGCCGCTGCACCGGGTATAGAGCTGATCCAGCTTGCCACGTAGCTCAAGCACCTGCTCACTCTCGGCACTGGAGGGTAGATCAATGGCCTGCTGGATAACCTCATGCATTTCACTCTGAAAGGCATTCAGCTCTTCGGAGTCAAGTCGGCGCGCCTGCATATAGTCAGCGGTGGTAAAACGGGGGGCGGGCACCCCGAAAAGGGGGTTACCGTCCTTGCGCCGCATATGCCGCTCGTGCATACCGAATGCAGGTGTCTGCTCCTTCATACTCTGGCTACTGTGGGTTATATAACTATTCAAAACTGCTCATGCTTCGCTTTCGCTGTTCTCAGGCTCTGCGCTTATGACCGGCCTCTTCAAGGCGGCGCAGATAATCGGCCCAGTGGGCGTCGTAATTTTCCCCCAGGTCATAGAGGTAATTCCAGGTAAAGAGGCCACTGTTGTGGTTGTCGTCGAAGAAGATCTTCAGCGCGTACTGACCTACCTGTTTGATATCGGTAATATTCACATCTTCCTTGCCCACCTGAAGCACCGCGCCCTCATTATGGTGCCCCTGAACCTCAGCCGAGGGCGAATGGACCCGCAGGTATTCACAGGGCAGCTCAAAACAGGCGCCATCCTCATAACAGATCTCAAGCAGGCGTCGTTTGCTATGTAGTTTTATCTCTGCCGGCAAGTGGTGCTCGGAACTCATCACGGACTCCATAACTGGAACAGGAAGGTAAATCAGCTCATGTGGCTGCACCCTACTATATGGGGACAAGCAACCGTGAATGAAAGCACCCCTGGCCCAAATCACCGGGAATATCCCCTAACAATCAGGTGGTTATCGTCTGACCCGCCGAATCGGCACGCATATCAAGCATCCCCGGCTGTAGGCCATGATAAATCCACACAACCAATGTGTGGTTGAGCGGAAGGGAATTCAACCACCCGGAAGAAGGCGGGGTGTATGGGCTATTTATCGTCGTTATTGCGCTTGTGCGCGCGAGGGTGAGCCTGGTCGTAGACCTTGGCCAGATGCTGGAAATCGAGGTGGGTGTATACCTGGGTGGTGGCAATATCGGCATGGCCCAGTAACTCCTGCACCGCCCGCAGGTCGCCACTGGATTCGAGGATGTGACTGGCAAAGGAGTGGCGCAGCATGTGTGGGTGAACCCGGGTATCCAGCCCCTGCTTGAGCGCCCACTGGCGCAGACGCTCCTGCACGCTACGCGGAGAGAGGCGCTTGCCGTTATTACTGACAAAGAGTGCTCTCTGCTCCGGCGCGGCAAGCTGGCCACGGACCTTCAACCACCCTCCCAGTGCCTGCAGTGCCTGCCGCCCGACCGGAACGACACGGGTCTTGCTGCCCTTACCCGTAATGCGGACGGTGGCATCGCGGCGATCGATGCTATCGAGATCGAGCGAGATCAATTCAGCGAGACGCAGGCCGGAGGAGTAGATCAACTCCATCATCGCCTTGTCGCGCAGCGCCAAGGGTGAATCATCATGAATGTCCAGCAGGTGGCTGGTCTTATCCACATCCAGCGCCCGTGGCAGGCGTTTTTCCACCTTGGGGGCCGGTACGTCAATACCGGGGTTGCTGCCGACCACCCGTTCGCGCAGAAGATAATTGTAAAAGCTGCGCAGTGCCGAAAGCTCCCGCTGCAGGCTACGTCCGCCGAGACCCTTGCGATGACGCCAGGCCACATAACTACGCACTCCGTAACTGTCGAGCGCACCCCAGTCACTGATGCCCATCGCCTCGCAGTACTCCTGCAGCCGGGTCAAATCCCGCTGATAGTTTTTAAGGGTGAGGGGTGAGAGGCGGCGCTCATGCTGCAGGTAACCAAAAAACCGCTCCAGCCACTCTGCCGCCTCGGGGCTCATATCACTTCCCCAGATGCGCGCTGAAGATGCGGTTCATCACCGCACCCAGGTGGCTGACGAAAACCGTACCCATATCCGGGTGGTAGCGCTTGGGATCGACACTGCCGATCCCCAACAGGCCGAGACAGGGCTCCTGCTCGCCATGACAGAGCGGCACGACCACCGCCGAGGCGATCTCCTCACCCCGCTGCCCGAACAGCAGGGTCATCTGTTCACTGTTGAAGTGGCCGCAGGCGGGGTAACGCGCCTGCATGATGCGCTGGAAAGGCTGCAAACGGGAGTCCGTATGGGCGACGCTCTCGGCGCGCCCGGGACAATCGATCAGCACCAGTTCCACCGCATCGGCATGGAAGTCCTCCTGCAGGGCATCGCGGATGTAGGCGATCGCCTGATCCAGGTTGTCGCTATCAATAAGGTTGAGAATCATCACCTGAAAGCGTTGCAACAGTGCCTCATTGGTTTTGGCGGCAATCGTCAGCTGATGCAGCTGCTGGCGAAGTTCGTGTTTCTGCTCACGCATCACGCTGACCTGCCGCTCAATCAACGAGACGGCGCTTCCACTATCCGCGTGGGGGACGATCATCTCCTCCAGCAGGTATTCATGGCGTGAAAAGAAGTCAGGGTGCTGGTGCAGATAATCGGCCACCTCATGCTCCTTGAGCTCCCTTTGGCTTTTTGTCGCACCGCTCTGATCTGTCATAACGCGATTGTCCCCTCAAATACCGTCGTTGCCGGACCCACCATCCACAGGTCCTCCCCCTCACCCGCCCAGCGGATCACCAGATCACCGCCGGGTAAACTGACATGTACCTCATCGGCAAGCAGGCCCCAGAGACGTCCCACCGCCATCGCCGCGCAGGCGCCGGTACCGCAGGCCAGAGTTTCTGCCGACCCACGTTCATAGACTCGCAGACGCATATGCGACTTGTCGAGCACCTGCATAAACCCCACATTCACCCGCTCCGGAAACAGCGGATGCGACTCAAGCACTGGGCCCAGGCGTTCCACCGGTGCCCGCTCAACATCCTCCACTTGCATCACAGCATGAGGATTGCCCATGGAGACGGCACCGATGGACACCGCTTCACCCTCAACATCTACCTCATAGGCCGGTTGTTGCGCTTCGGCCTGGAATGGCAGGCTGGACGGAGCAAAATCAGGCCGGCCCATATTCACCCGAACCTGGCCATCGGACTCGATAGTGAGCGTGATCACCCCCGATGCGGTCTCCACCACGATGCTGTCCTTGTCGCTCAAGCCCTTCTCGCGCACAAAACGGGCAAAGCAGCGGGCACCGTTACCGCACTGCTGTACCTCGCTGCCGTCGGCGTTGAAAATACGGTAACGAAAATCCACCCCTTGCTGTTTCGGCTTTTCGACCAGCAACACCTGGTCGCAACCGACGCCGAAGCGCCGGTCGGCAATAAAGCGAACCTGTTCCGGGGAGAGTGTCACCGACTGGTTGATGGCATCGAACACCACAAAGTCGTTGCCCAGTCCATGCATCTTGGTGAATTTCAAAGGCATGTCAGTAGCTTACAGCGAAGCCCCAGGCTTGAAAAGCGTGTTTATTGCACCGCAGAGGCGCAAAGGGCGCAAACTAAAGCACGCCATATACGGCGCAAGAGGTATAAGTAAACGGGTCACTAGAGTAATGCGTAGTGCTACTGGCACTCGTATGACGATTCACCATATACCTTTGCGTACTCTGCCTCTTCGCCTGCATGGAAGTAGGTGAGGAGCCTTAGCAGGACGCAGTAGCTTTGCGGTGAATATGCTTTACAACTGTACTGTTTCGCAAATCGTATCGGCCAACGCGCGAAAGGTCTCCTCCCGATAGCTGCCCTTGCGATAGAGCATGCCGATACGCCGACTGGGCGGCGGCTCGGGAAACGGCAGGTAGGCCACCGGGTCCGACTTGGTGAGGCGCTTCGGCAACGCCAGTTGCGGCATCAGGGTGATCCCCATCCCCTCGCCCACCATGTGGCGCAGCGTCTCCAGGCTGGTGGCGTGGAAGGCGGCATACTCGCTCGCCCCGGCGGTGAGGCAAACATCCAGCGCATGCTCGCGCAGGCAGTGCCCCTCCTCCAGCAGCATCAGCTCCCGCTCGTTGATATCGGCGAGGCTCGCCTTTTTGCGCTTAGCCAGCGGATCGGTCCCCGGCAACGCCAGCCAGAACGGTTCACGAAACAGGTCCAGTTCGACAAACTCGTTGGCCTCCACCGGTAACGCCAGGATCAGAACGTCCAGCTCTGCATTGCGCAGGCGCTCCAGTAGTACAGATGTCTGCTGCTCATGCAGCCAGAGCTTCAGCTTGGGAAAACGTTTTTTCAGCGCCGGCATGATCTGCGGCAGCAGGTACGGCGCCAGGGTCGGGATCAAGCCCAGCTGCAGCTCCCCGGCCATCGGGTCGTGGAAGCTGTGCGCAATGT
>JBEPXU010000051.1:0-10662 GCA_041641735.1 Ectothiorhodospiraceae bacterium | reverse complement strand
TTCGGTCGCTTCTATAAAGACAGCGAAATGGTGGTCATGACCGCCTGTGGGGTGCGCCCGGAACAGTTGCTCAAGTCTGTGGCGATTCTGGCAACCATCATAGCCCTGACAGTCGGGTATTTGGCCCTCTTTTTTGCTCCCTGGGCCGAGGATAAAAGTTCGGAGTTGCTGGATCAGGCCGGGGCCAGAACTGAGATTGAGGGGATAACGCCCGGCCAGTTCAATCAATTTGATGACGACGGTCCGGTGGTTTACGTGGAAGACTATGATCCGGACAAAAAGAAGTTGATGGATGTCTTCGTGCAGTACCGGATGCAGGGGCAGCAGATGCAACTGACCGCGCGAACGGCCTATGAATCGAAGGATAAAAAAACGGGTGCACGTTACCTGGTCCTGCTGGATGGCTATCGTTATGAAGGCAATCCCGGCCACCCCAACTACCGCATCATAAAGTTCAAGGAGCACGGTATTCGGATCCGTAACCGGGAGGTGGTGGCATCTACCCGCCCGCGTTATGCCATTCCGACAACTACACTGCTTGCCTCGGATTCACCGGGGGATGTCGCCGAACTGCAATGGCGTCTGGCGATGCCGCTCAGTACCCTGTTACTTGGCTTGCTGGCGGTGCCACTGAGCAAGACCTCACCACGCAAGGGGCGATTTGGCGGTCTTTTCCTCGGGATCATGATCTATGTGGTCTACAACAACCTTCTGACTATGGCCCGCTCCTCACTGAGTAAGGGAGACATCCCGGGCTTTGTGGGTACCTGGTGGGTGCATCTTCTGCTTGTGCTATTGCTGGTGGTCATCTTCAAGGGGCAGCAGCGGATGCGCGGCCCCCGTCGTTCGGTGAGGGCCGCGGCATGAAGATGCTTGACCGCTACATCGGCCGAATCATTATTACCCATACGCTGGTGGTGTTTAGCATCCTCCTGGCGATCTACTTTTTCAGTACCCTGGTGAATGAACTGGGGTATGTGGGAAAGGGGACCTACAGCACAACCAAGGCGGTTATCTACAGCATCATGCTGTTGCCCCGTCAGGCGTATGAGTTGTTTCCGATGGTGGCACTGCTGGGCACGATGCTCGGCCTGGGGAGCCTGGCCACGACTAGTGAGTTAACCGTCATGCGTGCATCGGGGATTTCGGTGAAGCGTATTGCCATGGCCGTGGTCAAGGCAGGCCTGTTGATGATCGTCGTGGTCATCGCGGTGGGTGAAGGGATAGCGCCGAAGCTGGAAAAAGAGGCACATGTACAGCGTATCAAGGCCATCGCCCAGAGCATCAGCCTGAATGCAGGGGAGGGGTTATGGGCCAAGGACGGCGATAGCTTTATCTCCATTCGTCGTCTCGACCCGGGCGGCAAGGCCAAGGGTGTCACGCTTTATCGGCTGAAAGGACAACAGTTGGCGGAGATCGCGGTGGCTGCCAGTGGGCGTTACCGTGATGGGATTTGGCATCTTAACAAGGTCCGCAAGACCCTGTTCTCTCAGAAGAGGGTGAAGATTGAACGGGTGCCGGAGATGCAGTGGAAGAGCAACCTTACCCCTGATGTGATCAATCTTGCCACCATGGCTCCGGAGAACCTTGCTGCATGGGAGTTGTATGATTTTATCGGCTACCTGAAAGAGAACGGCCTTGCCTCACAGCGTTATGAGGTGGCGATGTGGATCCGACTGATCACCCCGCTGGCAACGGGGGGGATGATCCTGCTGGCCCTGCCTTTCGTCTTTGGTTCCATGCGAGCCGTCGGGGTGGGGCAGCGGATCATGATTGGGGCGCTGATCGGTATCGCCTTTTATCTGGTGAACGGTGTCTTTTCGCGTATCGGGCTGATTTACGAAATACCACCTATTGTCAGCGCTGGCACACCGACCATGATGGTCTATCTCACCTGGTTCTGGATGATGAGACGTCTGAACTGAGCCTCTTGTCACCCCGGATGTAGAAGGCGAATTGTCGCCTGCTCCTGTCCGGTGCCTCCACCATCTCGGCTTTTTCCAGCCTCCACTTACCCTGTTTTCCCAGCTCCCTTATCGGGGGGATGGCTTCATCGGTTCCGAATTGCTCAAAGTAGAGGCAGTAGGCGGCCTGCGGGATAGGCTCCTCCTGTTGCCAAAGATGGAACTGGTTAAAACGGGTGGTACTGGCAGCGGTCACGCGGTCGGCATCCTGCAGCACATAGCCGATCATCGAGGCAGTCTGTAACTTGTTGCCGATAAGGATGCACTGGTTGCCATTGGGGTGGTTCGCCTCCACCTTGGCAAGGAGGGGGAGCAGGGTTTGCCTGACCTTATCCCAGCCGTAGCTCTGACTCAGTTGGGTACGCTGGGGAGGCAGTTCGATGCCGGCATATTTCAGCCAGTAGGGAAAACGCAGCAGGTTGACCAACGTTAGAGTGATGGCAAAAAGTGCAATCAGCAGATATTTGAGCCATTGGCGTGCAGAGGCATCCTCGGCAGGGAATAACCAGCGGTCGAGTGTTCCTGCCAGCAGTAACGTGCCCGGAATGTAGGCGCTGACCGGCCAGTTGGGATGCCCTTCGGTCGTCAGTGCTGCGGCACCGAAGATCAGTAGCGGCAGCAGCAAACCGAGTAGCAGTATCGGGTAGTGGAGCGAGTGAGTCGTCAACAGCCGACGTGCACTGAAGAGGGCGGCATACAGCATGGCGATCAGGGTCCAGGGCATCGCCACACCAAGTTGTCCCCCGAGATAGAGCATGAACAGCTCAAGTGTATTCTTCTCTGAAGCTTTTACCTCGATCCCGTGGCCGAGCTGGAAGGCAAAGGAGATCCAGTCGTGGGTGGCGTTCCACCAGACCACAGGGGAGAAGATCAGAAGTGCGACGATGGTTGCCAGCCAGGGCCAGGGAGTCAGCAGGAAGCGCCGTCCCTCAGTGGTCAAAGGCAGGGCCATAAACAGCCCGATGGCGATGACTCCTCCCGGGTATTTTCCCGCCACCGCAAGGCCGATGGATAAGCCGGTCAACAGCCAGAACGCAGGGCTTTTCTCCTTCACGGCACGGCAGGCAAAGTAGTAACTGAACCAGCCGAACAGTAACATCGGGGTGTCGGGGGTGACGATGTGAAAACCGATCTGGATAATGGGCAGACTGGCCCAGATAAATGCGGCGGTATACCCGGCGCTCTTTCGACCATAGAGCCTCGTACCAAGGTCTATTGCCAGCCAGGCGCCGACCAGCCATGCCAGAACACTGGGTAGGCGTATTGCCCAGGTGGTACTGCCGAACAGTTCGGTAAAGGGACGAATAAGCCATGCGACCAGCGAGGGATGGTCATAGTAGCCCGCCTCCAGACGCTGGGACCAGATCCAGTAGTAGGCCTCATCGGGAAGCAGGCCGATACCGAGCCAGCCTGCAATATTGAAGAGCAGGCTCAGGCCAATCAGAATAAAGAGCCAGCGATAAGCTGAATTGTTGGTTATGGCAGACATGGCGTAGTAAATGTGGGTGACTGGCGAGTATATCAGGCCCAACACTGGGCGAGTAGTGAACCAGTGGGTAGTAAGAAGAGTCTTAGACTATGATGGTAGGCAAACTGTGAAGATCACGGATGACGGGAGAACCCTGTGACTAGAACCCTTTTATTGTTCCTGATGCTGTCGGTCGTCGCTCCGTTGGGTGCGGTCGAGAAGGTCGAACCCTATCGCACCGAATACACCGTGCACTACAACGGCTTCAAGGTCGGTGAAATGAAGCAGCGGCTGAAAAAGGGGAATGGTGACAATTATGTGATGGAGACGGAGGTTTTCACAACAGGTCTCGTCTCATGGTTTAAAAAGGATCATATCGTCGAGCGCAGCACCTTTACTTACCATGACGGAACACTCAGGCCGTTGAGCTACCTCTATCGTTATACAGGGCGAGAAAAGGATGTGGTTGAGCGGCTGGATTTCGACTGGAAGAAGATGCAAATCAAGTCCCTGCGTAATGGCAAGGTCAAGTACCTGCCTCTTACTCCCGGTGTCTACGACAAGCAGCTCTATCAGCTGGTGATGCGCCGGGAACTGGGAACCGGTAAGAAACAGTTTAACTACTCCATTGCCGAGAGGGGTAAGTTCGAGGAATATGAACTTGAGGTCGTTGGCCAGGAAAAGGTCATGACCACCTTTGGCGAGGTGAATGCCATTGTGGTGAAAAAAGGCACCACGAAGCTGTGGCTGGCGAAGGAGTATAACTACCTGGTGGTGAAGATTGCGCAGAATGAGGACGATAATGAGGCCACCAGTTACATCACCTCTCGCTCATGAATGGCGGCTGATTGATTCGCGGTTCAATCGTCTGGTGGATATCCGTGACGTTGCCACAACAGGATGGCGATGGTGGCAATCCCGATACCCACGGCAATGAATCCGAGCTGAACGACATACTGCCCCATCTCCACCGTGTACTCGGTGGCGGGGATATGTTGCCAGCTTCCATACAATTCCGAGGCGCGCAGCAAAAGCACGGCTCCCAGTCCCAGTGAGACGGATGCAAGCAAGGTCTTTCCGGTGGCGAGTCGCCGTTTGCGCAGTGCACCGTGCAGGGCAACCAGCAGCCCGCCCCAGACCCACCATGAAATAAGTCTCGGCGTCGAGAGTTCTGCGCCATAGCGTACCGATTCGGCAAATGGCGAGAAGACCGTGCGCATGCTGTTAACCGGTCCCATATAGCCGGAGACGACCGGCACGAAGGCATCCTGCCGGTGCTGGCGAAGGAGTTCTACGGTGCGGTCGGCGATTTGAGCGCGACTCATTTGTTCTGCGTCGGGTATATGGACCAGGGTCCAGGTGCGACTGAATCCGCTCCAGCCGTGCCAGTCGGTGGAGGCAAGCATGACTACGCCCTGGTTCTTCGCTGCTCGCAGCAGTGCTCTGCGCAGTGGCAGCGATATATCGGGGTGGCCGGTGTTGACCAGTTCAAAACCGTCTATACCGGCATCCGCCAGGATATCGACCCGCTCCGGCGCCATGCCCCAGGCAAGGGCGATCGTGGCACCATGGTGCTTGTTGTGGATATTGGCGATGAAGTGACGGGCGTAATCTTTCTTCTGCTCCTCATAGCGGAGTATGTCGTTGCTCTGCAGCCCGATACCCAGGAGAAAGTCTTCATGTTCCGTGTTGACCTCGACTCCTGGGATCACGACGGGTGCCCCCTTCGTGTGGTCCGCCAGCTCCCTGGCTGCAAAGGCCCCGGAGGGATCGTTATGTTCGGTAACGGCGAACAGGTCGTAGCCTTTATCGCGGTGCCACTGCAAGCTCTTACGTGCTGTGACAGTTCCATCATGGGAACCAAGGGTATGGCTTTGCAGGTCAGCGACCACCCACTCTGGATTTTTGACCTCCAGGGACCAGCTGGGAAAATAGAGGACGGCGGCGGCAATGACGTAGGCGAGGTAGAGGCTGAGACTGACGGCGGGAATTAACAGGAGACGCCATGCCGTAGCGAGGGGACGTCGCGGTGTTTGCCGGGAGGCGTGCCACAGAACAACCAGTATTGCCAGGACGACGACCCACGCTGCAGAGGCAATGATCGCCTGACGAAAATCGGGCGCTCCCATCAGTATGTGTGCCGGCGCGAACAGCGGTTCGAACAGAGTGCCCCACCAGGGATAACTCAGTGATACGCCCTCTATCTGCTGGTAGTCCCGTGCATCATAGGGACCCTGAGGGTTCCATGGTGACATGGCCATGACCGTCAGAAGCAGGAGCAGCATTCCCAGTAGTCGGAATCCTGTCAGGTTAAGAGCGGTTGTAAGGCGTTTCACGGCTATTTTTGGTCCTTGGGTACCACCACCAGTTCCGTCATCGAGTAGCGGTCATGCCAGGTCAGTTGCTCCTTGTCGAACAGTGACCAGATAAAGCCAAGGCCTAAGGGCAACCAGGAGAAGGTGGCGACGATGAAGCGCAGCATCAGTTGCCAGAGGGTCGCCGGACCGGGGTTGCGATTCTGCAGCCGGATACGCCAGGCACGCATGCCCAGCGTCTGTCCGCCATGGCTCCAGAACCAGGCGAAGAAGGTGAAGACGATCAGCAGCAGATAGAGCTGGAACAGGAACATCGCTGGAGTCGAGGGCTCCTCGCCCATAATGAAAGTGGGCGGCAGGGCGGCGAGAAACAAGACAGCCATCAATAACAGGGTGTCGTAGGAGATGGCAGCGAGTCGGCGTAACAGGCCGCAGCGGGGGAGAGTGCTTTCCTGAGTCATGGAGCATCTATGGTTGAGATTGACAGAACATTATAGCGATGTTGCCGGTTTATGTCCTCGGCTGCATCCAGTATTATTCGTTGCACATTGCTGGAAGAACGTCGCAGTGGCCTCTGGTTCTGTGACATCTCCCTTAAACGAACATTCAATTGATAAGGCTTGACCACATGCTGATCCTGCGCGGAAGCCCGGCCCTCTCCCCGTTTCGTCTGGAAAAACTCTCTGCTGCTCTGCGTGAGCAGATCCCGGATCTCGCCCATCTTTATGCCGAACACCTTCACTTCGCTGATGTAGAGCGTACCCTTGATGAGAGTGAAAAGGCCGTTCTGGAACGGCTGCTGACTTACGGTCCCAGTGCCACTGTCGAGGAGCCGAAGGGACAGCTATTGCTGGTTATTCCGCGTATCGGCACCATATCGCCATGGGCCTCCAAGGCGACCGATATCGCCCACAATTGTGGTCTGGGCAAGGTCCGCCGTTTGGAGCGTGGTACCGCTTTTTATCTTAGCCGCACAGATGGTGGCTTATCCGACCATGAAATGAAACAGGCTGCCTCATTGCTGCACGATCGGATGATCGAGCAGGTACTGGAGTCCGCCGAGGAGGCCGAGGGATTGTTCCTCACCCAAGAGCCTGCGCCGATGCGTCAGGTGGACATCCTCGGCGGCGGCAAGGGGGAGCTGGAGCGGGCCAACACCGAGTGGGGTCTGGCGCTGGCGCCGGATGAGATCGACTACCTGGTGGAGAACTTTACCACCCTGGGACGCAATCCCTCCGATGCCGAGTTGATGATGTTCGCCCAGGCCAACTCCGAGCACTGCCGCCACAAGATCTTCAATGCCGACTGGATCATCGACGGCCAGGAGCAGGAGAAGTCGCTCTTCGCCATGATCCGCAACACCCACCAGAGCAATCCGGGCAAGACCCTGTCGGCCTACAAGGACAACTCCGCGGTGATCGAGGGCTCCGAGGCGGGCCGCTTCTTCCCCGAGCCGGAGAGTGGCGAGTACCGCTACCACAAGGAGTCGATGGCGATCCTGATGAAGGTGGAGACCCACAACCATCCCACCGCCATCTCTCCCTTCCCCGGTGCCGCCACCGGTTCCGGCGGTGAGATCCGCGACGAGGGCGCCACCGGTCGCGGCTCCAAACCCAAGGCGGGCCTGAGCGGTTTCTCCGTCTCCAACCTCAAGATCCCCGGCTTCGAGCAGCCCTGGGAGAGCGACTACGGTAAACCGGGCCGCATTGTTTCGGCGCTCGAGGTGATGACCGACGGTCCGTTGGGCGCTGCTGCTTTTAACAACGAATTCGGCCGTCCGGCTATCAACGGCTACTTCCGTACCTTCGAGGAGAAGGTGCCTGGTCCCGAAGGCGAGGAGATGCGCGGCTACCACAAGCCGATCATGCTGGCCGGCGGCCTGGGCAATATTCGTGTCGACCATGTGGAGAAGAACAACATCCCACCCGGTGCGCAGCTGGTGGTGCTTGGCGGTCCGGCGATGCTCATCGGCCTGGGCGGCGGTGCCGCCTCCTCCATGGCCAGTGGCGAATCCGCCGAGAACCTGGACTTCGCCTCGGTGCAGCGCGGCAACCCGGAGATCGAGCGTCGCTGTCAGGAGGTGATCGACCGCTGCTGGCAGATGGGCGACGACAATCCCATCGTCTCTATCCACGATGTCGGCGCCGGCGGTCTCTCCAACGCTATGCCGGAGCTGGTGAACGACGCCGGCCGCGGTGCCCGCTTCGAACTGCGTGCTATCCCCAACGACGAGCCGGGGATGTCGCCGATGGAGATCTGGTGCAACGAGTCGCAGGAGCGTTACGTCATGGCGATCAAGCCCGAGGACATGGAACGCTTCGCTGAGCTGTGCGATCGCGAGCGCGCCCCCTATGCGGTGATTGGCGAGGCTACCGCGGAGCAGGAGCTGGTGCTGGGCGACGGCCACTTCGACAATACCCCTATCGACATGCCGCTGGAGGTGCTGCTGGGCAAGCCGCCGAAGATGCTGCGCGACGTGCACCACAAACCGTTCCACAAGCCTGACTTCGAGACTCAAAAGATCGATATCCGCGATGCGGCCTATCGTCTGATGCACCTGCCGACCATCGCCGACAAGACCTTCCTCATTACCATCGGCGACCGTACCGTCACCGGTACCGTGAATCGCGATCAGATGGTCGGCCCGTGGCAGGTGCCGGTGGCCGACTGCGGCGTCACCGCGGCCAGCTACGACAGTTACGTCGGTGAGTCGATGGCGATGGGTGAGCGCACCCCGGTGGCACTGCTGGACCACGCCGCCAGTGCACGCATGGCGGTGGGGGAAGCGCTCACTAACATTGCCGCCTCGCGCATTGAGGATATCTCCCGCATCGTGCTTTCCGCCAACTGGATGGCCCCGGCGGGCCACCCGGGCGAGGATGCCGGTCTCTACGAGGCGGTCAAGGCGGTGGGCATGGATATCTGCCCCAAGCTGGGCATCGCCATCCCGGTGGGCAAGGACTCCATGTCGATGAAGACCGTGTGGCAGGAGAACGGCGAGGACAAGTCGGTGACCGCACCGCTGTCGCTTATCGTCACCGCCTTCGCCCCGGTTACAGATGTGCGCAAGACCCTCACCCCGGAACTGCGTAGCGATCTTGGCGATACCGATCTTATCCTTATTGATCTGGGCAAGGGGCGTAACCGTCTCGGCGGTTCCTGCCTGGCGCAGGTCTACAAGCAGGTGGGCCACCACGCCCCGGACCTGGACGACGCCCAGGCCTTCAAGCAGTTCTTCAATGTGATCCAGGAGCTCAATCAGGAAGGCAAGCTGATCGCCTACCACGACCGCTCCGACGGTGGCCTCTTCACCACCGTGGCCGAGATGGCCTTTGCCGGCCACACCGGCGTGACCCTCAACCTCGACGAGTTGGGCAACGACCCTGTCGCTGCGCTGTTCAGCGAGGAGCTGGGCGCGGTGATCCAGGTTAACCACCAGGATACCGAGGAGGTGCTCTCGGCGCTGCGCGAGGCGGAGCTGGGCACCGCCGGTTTCGTTGTCGGTGAGCTGAACGATGATGATCGCATCGTCGTCAAGCGCCGGGGCGAAGCCCTGCTGGATGAGTCTCGCATCGAGCTGCAGCGCGCCTGGTCCGAGACCACCTTCCGCATGCAGTCGCTGCGCGACAACGCAGAGTGCGCCCGGGAGGAGTACGACCGCCTCCTCGACGGTAACGATCCGGGCTTGCATGCCGAACTTAGCTTCGATATCGATGAGGATGTCGCCGCGCCGTTCATCGGCAAGGGCACTGCGCCGCGCATGGCGGTGTTGCGGGAGCAGGGCGTTAACGGCCAGATCGAGATGGCCGCCGCCTTCGATCGCGCCGGTTTCGATGCCGTGGATGTGCACATGAGCGATGTCATCAGCGGTCGTGTTTCGCTGACAGATTTCAACGGTCTGGTCGCCTGCGGCGGCTTTTCCTACGGCGATGTACTCGGCGCCGGCGAGGGCTGGGCCAAGTCGATCCTCTTTAATCCCCGCGCCCGCGACGAGTTCGAGGCTTTCTTTCAGCGTGAGGACAGCTTCGGCCTCGGTGTCTGCAACGGCTGCCAGATGATGTCCAATCTGCACGAACTGATCCCGGGCGCCGATGCCTGGCCGCACTTTGTGCGCAACATGTCCGAGCAGTTCGAGGCCCGTGTCTCGCTGGTGGAGGTAATGAAATCGCCCTCGCTGTTCCTGCAGGGCATGGAAGGATCGCGCATGCCCATCGCCGTGGCCCACGGTGAGGGCCGAGCTGAGTTCCGCGAGGGACACACCCCGGAAGAGGCGCTGCGCCAGCAGCAGGTGGCGCTTCGCTACGTCGACAACTACGGCGATCCCACCGAGATCTACACGGCCAACCCCAACGGCTCGCCGCTGGGCATCACCGGCCTGACCAGCAACGACGGTCGCTTCACCATCATGATGCCGCACCCCGAGCGGGTCTTCCGCGCAGTGCAGCACTCCTGGCACCCGGACGAATGGGGCGAGGATGGTCCGTGGATGCGCATGTTCCGCAATGCACGGGTCTGGATCGGTTAACCTCTTCTTGTCTGGCCTGCATACGCCCGGTATGCAGGCTCTCCGTTTTCTTCTTTCTCATCTTAATTTCTTTGAAATTCCCACTATCTGTGTCTACCTTATGATTGAGTGGACATTCGAAGGCCGATTGACGATGCGTCTGTTGGTTTGAGTGTCCCCCAAGCAAGGTTAGCGAATGCAATGATGCTCCTGAAATAGACACTGTGTAATGAGTCGTGGAACCAGGTCCTCAGGCGTGTAGTTGTGTGAATAAAAAGTTGGAAATAGTGTTTTACAAAATGGATCTGTTGGCGTAGATTGAACTTATAAATGTGATAAATATCACTGAATCGATTAGCGAAACGATGTTGCAAAAAACGCTTCATAAGCGAGCAGCGATCAGGGGATACC
>JBEPXU010000050.1:0-10703 GCA_041641735.1 Ectothiorhodospiraceae bacterium | reverse complement strand
TGTGATTACTCTTTGAACTTGTAATAGGTTGCGTTCAGGTACTCCACCACGTCATTCACATCAGCGTCAAACCAGGTGATGCTCAGGTTGTTTTTGCAGCGGTTAACCTGTTTGTTCAAACCCTCAAGGCTTGTAACCCGACGGTCACTACGGGTGTAGATCTCGGCACCGTTATTGCCAAAACGGGAGGCGTGGCAGGCGATGCATTGCTGGTCGTGGAGCTTCTTTCCGCGCATGGCGTCAGCATAGGCAGTGCCTGTGAGCGTTGCGACGGCCAACAGACTTAACAGAGCAGCATAAACGCCGTGTTTCATCATCATTCTCCTGTTGGATTTTTATATAGTCTCGATTCTAGACGACAAATGGGCGATACGCACAGGTGCCGGCGGATGACTGTCGTGGAATTTGGAGTAGAGCGGATCCGGAGTCAGTGTGCTGGCATTCTCCTTATAGAGTTTGACCAGTGCGGCGATCAGTTTTCCCGCATCGGCGTGTTCCGCGGCAAACTCGTCTGCCTCGAATTCATGCTTGCGCATGGAGAAGGCCATCAGCGGCTGGATAAAGAAGGTAAACACCGGCATCACCAGCAGGAACAGCACCAACGCGGCGTGTACCGATGGCTGGTCAATGCCCAGAGCGGTAAAGAACCAGGACTGTTGAATCAGCCAGCCGAGCAGGCCGAGGCCGGCCAGGCTCATCATCATCATCAGGATCAGGCGTTTGCGTATGTGTTTACGCCGGAAATGTCCCAGCTCATGGGCCAGCACGGCCTCGATTTCGTCCCCGTCCAGGCTTTCAAGCAGTGTATCGAAAAAAACGATCCGTTTGTTATTCCCCAGTCCCGAGAAATAGGCGTTGCCGTGACTGGAGCGGCGTGAGCCGTCCATAACGAAGATGCCGTTGGAGGTAAAGCCGCAGCGCTGCAACAGATTGTCGATGCGTTGGCGCAACTTCTCATCGTCAAGGGGATTAAATTTATTAAACAACGGGGCAATGATGGCGGGGTAGGCCCAAAGCATTAACAGTGTAAAACCGCTCCAGACCAGCCATACATAGAGCCACCACCACTGTCCGGCACTTTGCATCAACCACAACACCAGTGCGGCGAGAGGGGTGCCGAGCAACAGCAGGAGCAAGCCCTGCTTGAGCATGTCGCTGATAAAGAGCGGCAGGGTGGTTCGGTTAAAACCGAAGCGCTGTTCAACGCGAAAGGTCCTGTAAAGCGTAAAGGGAAGATCGAGCAACGAGGTCACCAGGATTACACTGAGAATAAAGCCGGTGCCCATGACCAGTGGCGACAGCTCCAGACCGCGCCACAGCTGATCCAGCCACTGCAGTCCACCACCCAGTGTGAGCCCCAGAAGAATGAGTGCCCCGTAGAGGATCTCATAACGGCTCAAGCGTGCCTTGCTTAAGGTGTAATCAGCGGCGCGTTGGTGGGACGACAGGGCGATACGTTCGGCAAAGGCATCTGGCACGCTGTTTCGGTGAGCACTGACATGGCGGGTCTGTCGTTGCAGCAGCCATAGCTCAACAGCGATGGATATCAGCAACATGGCGACAAAAAGCAGGGTGAACAGATGCATAGCGGGAGAGTATCTCGTGTAATGAACGCCGCTGCAGGTTAGCTTTTGCTAGAATGCTTGGCAAGAGGCAGGCGTCACTCTGCCATTTAACGGCGATAAAACAAAAAAATCTGCAAGGAACGGCTTAATGAGCAAACAGGCGGATAACCTTATCTGGATCGATCTGGAGATGACCGGTCTTGATTCCAACACTGACCGGATTATTGAAATTGCCACCATCGTCACCGATGCCCGGTTGAATATCCTTGCCGAGGGACCGGTCATGGCCATCCATCAGCCGGAGACGGTGATGGAGGGGATGGATGAGTGGAATCGTAACCAGCATGGCGGTTCGGGGCTGTGGCAACGGGTACGCGAAAGTCGTATTGATGAGCGCCAGGCCGAGAGCGAGACGCTGAAATTTCTTTCAACCTATCTCGATGCCGGCCAATCCCCCATGTGTGGAAACAGCATCTGTCAGGACCGGCGTTTTCTCGCCCGCTTGATGCCGGAACTTGAGGCCTTTTTCCACTACCGCAACCTTGATGTCAGTACCCTCAAGGAGTTGGCGCGTCGCTGGCGTCCCGAGGTCTACCACAGCCTAAAGAAGAACGGGAGTCATCTGGCACTGGATGATATTCGTGACTCCATCGAGGAGCTGTGTCACTACCGCGAGCACTTTCTTAACCTGCCGGACTAAGCGTTTACCTTTCGGCCGAAACTGTGTGTCGTATAGCGACTGACCTCGAGCGTGCTTGACCAGTAATCGGATGGCAGCCCTGCCTTTTGTTTCAGGTGCCGCAGGAACAGTTCGGGGGTGGGCAGCTGCTCCCAAACCGAAGGCAGGAAGGTGCCGCGCCGGAACCCCTCCTCCATAATCAGGCCGTCTTCGCCGGGACGAAGTTGCTGCAGGAGATCCGCTTCGGAGGTAAAGTGCATCGACTCGGCCGGGCTGAGAATAGAGATGTGGATATCGAGTTCGTCGAATTCCTCCTCACGCAGGGGGGGAAAGCGTGGATCGGAGAAAGCGGCGGCATAGGCGTTTTGCGCCACATCTTCTATCAGCGAACGCTGTGGCGACAGTGAACCAATGCAGCCACGCAACTCCCCCTGTTTATTGAGGGTGACAAAGCCGGCACCGGGCTCACGTAGTGCCTGGTCGATGTCGGTAAGTGCGGGATTCAGCGGGCGACCATAGTCGAGGCCGTGGCGAATCGAACGCTCCGCGATATCCAGTAATTGTTCTTGCAGGTTATTATCCAGCATGGCTATTCGTTAAACAGGTAGGCGCCATAGCCGACAACCTGGTCTCTTGGTCCGGCCGTGTCGCCGGAGTTGCGAAGGTCGATGGTTTCGGCATGCAGGTGTTTTTGTTTGGCCAGTCGTAGCAGGCCACTGACGGGATTGCGACCGCAGGCCCCATCATAACCGATCCCCTCCGGGTTCAGTGCCTCAATGGCCTCGGAGGTGGCCTTGTCCAGTTCCTGCGCTGTGTTGTAGTCATGGTAATGGCTCAGATCGGAACTGATGACAATCAGGGTTTCATCGCCACCCCAGAGCATATCCAGCACCTCGGCTACCTCCTCTGCGGCAGCATCCCCGACAACGATGGGTACGAGGGTGAAACTCTCCAGCGACTCCTGCAGAAACGGAAGGTGGACCTCCAGGCTGTGCTCCAGCATATGCGCCTGATCCAGGGCATGTACTTGGGGCAGGGTGTTGATCTTTGCCACCGCCTCGGTGTCTACCTGAATGTCACCGAGAGGGGTGCGAAAGGTCTCGGCGTTGCTGGTGGCCAGACCGAGAAAACCTACTCGGTGTGAGGGGCCCAGCAAGACCACCCGATGGACCGCATTACGGACACTTCGCAGCCTTGCATAGGCACTGGCGGCCACCGGCCCGGAATAGCGATAACCGGCATGGGGCGCGATGATGGCCTTGGGGGCGGGGCTGTCGCTGTCCGGGACCTGGTCCAGAAAGTCATCGACCATCTGCTGCAACTGGGCAGGGTTGTCCGGGTAGAACATCCCGGCAACGGCGGGCTCTCGTACGCGACTCATGATAGAGACTCCATTGTATAAAATGTCTTTCATGATCTATATAACCAGTATAGCGTTGATGCAACATGGGTGTGAGCGCGGGATGAGCTGTTGAGCCTATGCGGAGGTCATGATGAGCGATAAAGCAGTGGTGGATGGGGCGTTACCGGCCGGTACGGTGGTCGATACCAAATATTGGCATCCGCTTGATGACGGGCGGGTACAGTGCGATCTATGCCCGCGCTACTGCAAGCTCAAGGAGGGGCAGCGGGGGCTCTGTTTTGTTCGCGCCAACCTTGGCAACAAGGTTGTCCTGACCTCCTACGGTCGTTCCAGCGGTTTCTGTGTCGATCCCATTGAGAAGAAGCCCCTCAATCACTTCCTGCCCGGCACACCGATCCTCTCATTCGGCACTGCCGGCTGTAATCTGGCCTGCAAGTTCTGCCAGAACTGGGATATCTCCAAGTCGCGAGAGATCGACACCCTGGCCGATTCTGCCAGCCCCGAGGTGATCGCCCGTGCCGCTGAGCAGCTTGGGGCGCGCTCCGTGGCCTATACCTACAACGACCCGGTGATTTTCCATGAATACGCCATCGATGTGGCCAAGGCCTGCCGCGAGCGGGGCATCAAGTCGGTGGCGGTAACCGCCGGTTATGTCAGTGAGGAACCGCGAAAGGAGTTCTATCAGTGGATGGATGCGGCCAATGTGGACCTGAAGGGGTTTACCGAGGAATTCTACCTTAAGCTTACCGGCGGTCATCTCCAGCCGGTGCTCGACACTCTAACCTACCTCAAGCATGAAACCGATGTTTGGTTCGAGACCACCACGCTGCTAATACCCGGCTGGAACGACTCGGATGAGGAGCTCGATGCGATGACCAAATGGGTGGTGAAGGAGCTGGGGCCTGAGGTACCGATGCACTTTACTGCCTTCCACCCCGACTTCAAGATGATGAATGTCATGCCCACGCCGCCCTCGACCCTGACGCGGGCCCGTGAGATAGCGATGAATAACGGTGTGCGTTACGCCTACACCGGTAACGTGCACGACAAGGCGGGGGAGAGTACCTATTGCCATCACTGTGGCCAACGCCTGATCGGCCGCGACTGGTATGTACTCAGTGAGTGGAATCTCACTGCAGAGGGAAAATGTAACCAGTGCGGTACGCCCTGTGCCGGGGTATTTGAGGAGAAAGCCGGCACCTGGGGCAGTCGACGGCAGCCGGTGCGTCTGGCCGATTTTGTATGAATGGCTGGAAATCCCTTTTAAACGAGCGGGATTGTTAGCGCTCACTGCAACTCAGGGCCGGGCAGGGTATAATGCCCCACCTTTGAATTTTGAAGATGGTGGGTAGATGACACAGCAGAAAGCCCGTATTGGTATTGTGACCGTTTCTGATCGCGCCAGTCGTGGTGAATATGAGGATCAGGGTGGACCGGCGATTCGTGACTGGCTGGGCAGGGCTCTATTATCGCCCTGGGAAGCTATTTCCCGCATCGTACCGGATGAAACCGATCAGGTCCGGTCTGCGCTCAAGGAGTTGTCCGATAAGGAGGGGTGTTCCCTGGTGGTCACCACCGGTGGGACCGGTCCTGCTCCGCGTGATATCACCCCCGAGGCCACCGAGGCCGTTTGTCAGAAGATGATGCCTGGCTTTGGGGAGCTGATGCGTCAGGAGTCCCTGAAGTTTGTTCCTACGGCGATTCTTTCCCGTCAAACTGCAGGTATTCGGGGTCGGAGCTTGATCATCAACCTCCCGGGGAAACCTTCCGCGATTGACGACTGTCTTAATGCCGTTTTCCCGGCGGTACCCTATTGCGTGGATCTGATCGAAGGGCCTTACTTGGAAACCAACGAGTCATTTTGCAAGGCCTTCCGTCCCAAGCATGCCAAAAAGCCGCAGGATTAAGCATGACCATAGAGCAGGCGGTAAATGATCTCCGAACCATTCGCGATTTTATCCGTTGGGGCTGGAGTTACTTCAATGAGGCAGAGCTTTTTTTCGGTCATGGCACGGATAACGCGCTGGATGAGGCGGCCTATCTGGTTTTGCATACCCTGCATCTGCCACCCCAGGTAGGCGAGGCATACCTCGATACCCGGGTGACAGAGGCGGAGCGCCGCCGACTGGCGAAGATTCTGATGCGGCGTATAGAAGAGCGTCTGCCATCACCCTACCTGACCCATGAGGCGTGGTTTGGCGGTATGCCGTTCTATGTCGATGAACGCGTGTTGATCCCCCGCTCACCGATTATCGAGCTTATCGAAGCGCACTTCGAGCCATGGGTAAAACCGGATAACGTTCACTCCGTTCTTGACCTCTGCACGGGTAGTGGCTGCATTGCCATCGCCTGTGCCGCAGCCTTTCCCGAGGCAGCGGTGGATGCCGCGGATATCTCCGGGGATGCCCTTGATGTGGCGCGTATCAATATCGAGCGTTATGGCATGCAGGAGCAGGTCCATGCTGTTGAGTCCGACCTTTTCACTGCCCTGAAGGGTAAACGCTACGATATCATCGTCAGCAATCCTCCCTATGTGGATGCGCAGGATATGGCATCGTTACCAAACGAGTTCCGTCACGAACCGGAAATGGCGCTGGCGGCCGGAGATGATGGCCTGGACCTTGTGTTCAAGATCCTCTACGAGGCGATGTTCCACCTCGAGCAGAACGGTATTTTGATCGTTGAGGTGGGCAACAGCAGGGAAGCGCTTGAGAAACTGCTGCCGGAGGTGCAGTTCCTCTGGCTCGAGTTTGAGCGGGGCGGGGAAGGCGTGTTCCTTCTGACTGCAGGGCAGGTCCGTGAGCATCATGAGTTGTTCCGCCTGGTGCGTCCGTGAAATGTTTGACGAGGTAAAGGCTAGACCATGACGACACAGAACATTATTTTCGACCTGGATCTGATCAAGCGATACGATAAATCCGGTCCGCGCTATACCTCTTATCCTACCGCCGTGCAGTTCCACGAAGGCTTCGGTGAGGAGCAGTACCGAAGCTATGCCGAGGGGAGCAACGCCTCGGGCAACCCGTTGTCGCTCTATTTCCACATTCCGTTCTGCGACACCGTCTGCTTCTACTGTGGCTGCAACAAGGTCGCCACCAAGGACCGCAGCAGGGCGGCGCCCTACCTGCAACGGGTATTCCGTGAGCTCGAGATGCAGGGTGAGCTGTTCGATAAATCCCGTACCGTGGATCAGCTTCACTGGGGCGGTGGTACGCCCACCTTCATCAGCCACGATGAGATGCGTGCGTTGATGGACAAGACCCGTGAGTGTTTCACCCTGCACGATGACGATACCGGTGAGTACTCCATCGAGATCGACCCGCGCGAGGTACAGACCGATACCATCGCGTTGCTGCGCGAGCTGGGCTTCAACCGCATGAGCCTCGGCGTGCAGGATTTCGACGAGCGTGTGCAGAAGGCGGTCAACCGGGTGCAGACAGACGAACAGACTCTGGGGGCATTGGAGGCAGCGCGCCGCGAGGGTTTCAGCTCCATCTCCATGGACCTCATCTACGGCCTGCCGCTGCAGAGCGTGGAGAGTTTCGAGAAGACCCTGGAGCGGGCCATTGAGATCGATCCGGATCGGCTCTCGGTGTTTAACTATGCCCATCTGCCGGAGCTGTTCAAGCCGCAGCGCCGAATCAGCGAGGAAGAGCTGCCGGCGCCTCAGGTCAAACTCGACATCCTGCAGATGACCATCGAGAAGCTGACCGCTGCCGGTTATGTCTACATCGGCATGGATCACTTTGCCAAGCCCGACGACGAGCTGGCAGTGGCCCAGCGCGAGGGTACCCTCTATCGCAATTTTCAGGGCTACTCCACCCACGCCGATTGCGATCTGCTTGGATTCGGCGCCACCTCCATCGGTATGGTGGGCGACTCCTATTCGCAGAATCTGAAAGAGCTGGATGATTATTATGCGGCCATCGATGCCGACAAGCTGGCAGTATTTCGCGGTGTTGAGCTCGATGCCGACGACAAGCTGCGCCGGGCGGTCATTACCGACCTCATCTGCCACTTCGAACTGCACAAGTCCAAGGTGGAGAAGGCCTTCGGTATCGATTTCAACGACTACTTCGCCAACGAGTTGAAGGACCTGGAGGGGATGCAGGGCGATGGTCTGCTCAAGCTCGAAGCCGATCGCATCGAGGTCAATCCGGCGGGCAAGCTGCTGATTCGGAATATCTGCATGGTCTTCGACCGCTACCTGCGCGAAAAGAACAACCAGCGGTTTTCCAAGGTGATTTAAGTAATGCACCGTAAAGGCGCAAAGGTCGCAAAGGAAAAAATGGCTGTGCTGTAAAGCAGGCAGGGGTAGAGCAATGCCTGGCTTTGCAGTATAACTCGACGACTTTTCCTTTCGCCGCGCGTTCAGTGACGAGAACCAAGCACTTTTTTGTTGGTTTCCTTTGCGCCTTTGCGGTGAATATATGTTTTTAACATAACCAAACAGAATAATTGCTATGTCAGGAAACAGTTTCGGGAAGCTTTTCACGGTCACCACTTTCGGTGAGTCCCACGGTCCGGCGCTCGGGGCCATTGTTGACGGCTGTCCGCCGGGACTGGAACTGTCCGAGGTGGACCTGCAGGCGGATCTGGACCGGCGCAAGCCCGGCACCTCGCGTCATACCACTCAGCGCCGCGAGGCGGATCAGGTGCGCATTCTCTCCGGGGTATTCGAGGGCAAGACCACCGGTACACCCATCGGTCTGTTGATCGAGAACACCGACCAGCGCTCGAAAGATTATTCGAAGATCATGGACCGCTTCCGACCGGGCCATGCCGACTACACCTATCAGCAGAAGTACGGTATTCGCGATTACCGCGGCGGCGGTCGCTCCTCTGCCCGCGAAACCGCCATGCGCGTCGCCGCTGGTGGCATCGCTAAGAAGTACCTGGCCGCGCAGGGGATCACCATTCGCGGTTATCTTTCGCAGCTCGGTCCGATCAAACCCGAGGCCTTCGACTGGGACGAGGTGCGCAACAACCCCTTCTTCTCTCCCGATGCGGGCAAGGTCGCCGAGATGGAGGCCTACATGGACGCCCTGCGTAAGGAGGGCGACTCCGTTGGTGCCAAGGTCACCGTGGTGGCCGATGGATTGATGCCGGGGCTGGGCGAGCCGATCTTCGACCGTCTCGATGCGGACCTTGCCCATGCATTGATGAGCATCAATGCGGTCAAGGGTGTGGAGATCGGCGACGGTTTTGCCAGCGTTGAACAGAAGGGCACCGAGCATCGCGATGAGATGAGCCCTGAAGGTTTCCTCTCCAACCACGCCGGCGGCATCCTCGGCGGCATCTCCTCCGGTCAGGCCATCGTCGCCTCCATCGCGATGAAGCCGACCTCGAGTCTGCGCCTGCCGGGTCGCAGCGTGAACCTGCAAGGTGAGCCGACCGAGGTGATCACCGAGGGGCGTCACGATCCCTGTGTTGGTATTCGGGCTACCCCCATTGCCGAGGCGATGATGGCGCTGGTGCTGATGGACCACCTGTTGCGCCACCGGGCACAGAATATAGATGTGCAGCCCGGTACACCGGTAATCCCGGCTAGTCCCGACGCATAAGTAGCGGTGTCGGTAGTGACTGACACCGCCACACCCTACTGGCGCCTCTCAGGGTTCTACCTGTTCTATTTCGCCAGCCTTGGCGCACTGGTGCCGTACTGGTCGCTTTACCTCAAATCGCTGGAGTTCAGCAGCCTGCAGATCGGCCAGTTGATGGCGATCATCATGGCCACCAAGATCATCTCGCCCAACATCTGGGGCTGGATCGCCGATCACACCGGCAAGCGCATGGCCGTGGTGCGCTGGGGATCCCTGCTGGCGGTGGTGACCTACTGCGGTGTTTTCCTGGCAAAGGAGTATTGGCCGCTGGCGGGGGTGATGCTGCTGTTCAGTTTCTTCTGGAATGCGGCGTTGCCGCAGTTCGAGGCCACAACACTCAGCCACCTGGGCAAGAAGAGTCACCGCTACAGCATGATTCGGCTGTGGGGCTCCATCGGATTTATTCTCACCGTCGCCGGGCTCGGTCCACTGCTCGACTGGTTCGGTCCATCCCTGTTGCCGCCGGTGCTGCTGGGGCTGTTTCTGGCAATCTGGGGCAGTGCCCTGATCGTTCCCGAGCGTGATAGCCGCGTCGTCGCACAGCAGCACGAGTCATTGTGGACCATACTTCGCCGTCCTGAGGTGTTGGCATTGCTGGCGGTCTGTTTTCTCGTGCAGGCGAGCCATGGTCCTTACTACACCTTCTATACCATCTATATGGAGGGCTTCGGTTACACCCGCAGCGTCATAGGGCAGTTTTGGGCACTGGGGGTCATCGCCGAGGTGGTGATCTTTCTGGTGATGTCGCAGCTGGTGCAGCACTTCGGTCTGCGCACTCTGATGCTCTGGGCGACGATCCTCACAGCTTTCCGTTGGGTACTGATCGGTTCACTGCCCGAGTCGCTGCCGGTGATGCTTTTTGCCCAGTTACTGCACGCAGCCAGCTTCGGTGTGTTTCATGCCACTGCCATCGCGTTGTTCCACAAGTTTTTCATCGGGCGCCATCAGGGCAGAGGACAGGCACTCTACAGCAGCCTGAGTTTCGGTGCCGGCGGTGCTTTCGGTGCGCTATACAGCGGTATGGCCTGGGATGCGTTGGGGGCTGAGCTGACCTACTTTATTGCGGCACTGCAAGCGGCCCTTGCTGTGGGAATATCCTGGTACTGGATCAGGCAGTAACTATCCGGTTCTCTCCCTGCCGCGTACGCTTTTGTCATCCATGCGGTATTACGGCCTTGGCCGGGGAGGTTGAACCAGTCTGCTGAGCGTTATTGCGACTATTAATACTTCCTCACAAACGTATTTGTGGATTTCTCCTACGATTGATATATACGCATCTGTTAGCTGCCAAATGCGTTGTCTTTCAATCTCTATCCCGAGGAGGATTCCCATGAACAACCTGGCCAACGAAGTTAACCTGCTACGGCAACGGCAAACAACACCCTTTCGTCACCTCACAACTCATTACGAGGAGAAACACAAGCTTGGCTGGTTTTTTATGCATGCCAAGCCGAGACCCTGTTTTACACCGGAATTGCTCGAGGATATCGATG
>JBEPXU010000049.1:0-10724 GCA_041641735.1 Ectothiorhodospiraceae bacterium | reverse complement strand
GGGGATGCCGCTGCCCTGGGCGCCGGGGAAGTAGCGCCGTGTCAGCCATGCGATCAGCACCAGGCCTGCAGGTGTGATGATCAGTGGCAAATAGGCGTTGTGTGACTCAACCTTGCCAAACAGTTCGGTAGCCACTTCGCTGCCGAGGGCAAAGAGGGCCGATATCAGGCCCACGAGTATGGCGCCGCCCCAGAAGACAAGGCGTGCCTTCCATTTATGGGGGGAGATATAGGAGCGGAGGGTCATCCGCAGGTAGCGCACGGTAACTCGCATATTTAATGACAGTATCGGGCCGACTCAAAGGGGCGCATTATGCCAGAGCCGGGCGCGGCTGTCGTCGTCTGGTGAGGCTCAGGGCTTTCGCTTTGCGGTGTCAGGATTTATCATCCCCTCTTTGCTTTAGCGGAATACAGGGTGTGCAGACATGATAAAGGTTGGCATTGTCGGCGGGACAGGATATACCGGCGTTGAGCTGTTGCGGATGCTGGCATCGCATCCCGATGCGGAAGTGAAGGTCATTACGTCGCGTTCGGAAGAAGGTATGGCGGTTGCCGATATGTTCCCCAATCTGCGCGGTCATGTGGATCTCAAGTTCAGCGCCCCTGATGTCAATGTGCTCACACAGTGTGATGTGGTGTTCTTCGCCACACCTAACGGTATCGCCATGACACAGGTGCAGGCACTGCTGGATGCCGGTGTCAGGGTGATTGACCTGGCGGCGGATTTTCGCCTTCAGGACGTGGAGGTCTGGCAGGAGTGGTACGGGATGGAACATGCCTGCCCATCCGTGGTCAATGAAGCCGTCTACGGCCTGCCCGAGGTGAACCGGGAAGCGATCAAGTCCGCCCGCCTGGTCGCCAACCCGGGTTGTTACCCCACAGCGGTGACACTCGGTTATTTGCCCTTGCTGGAACAGGGGCTGATTAGTTTTGATGGGTTGGTTGCCGACTGTAAGTCCGGGGCCAGCGGTGCTGGCCGGGGTGCCAAGGTGGGAACGCTTCTCTGTGAGGTGGATAACAGCTTCAAGGCCTATGGTGCACCTGGCCACCGTCACCTGCCTGAAATTAATGAAAAGCTTGGCCTCATTGCCGGGCAGCAGGTGGGGCTGACCTTTGTACCGCATTTGATACCGATGATTCGTGGTATTCACGCCACCTTGTATGGCCGTCTCAAGGATACCTCGGTCGACCTGCAGGCCCTTTTTGAAGAGCGCTATGCTGACGAGGAGTTTGTGGATGTGATGCCACCCGGTGCCCACCCGGAGACCCGTTCCGTGCGTGGAAGTAATATGTGCCGTATGGCCATTCACCGTCCTCAGGGAGGCGATACGGTGGTGGTTCTTTCCGTAATTGATAACCTCGTCAAAGGCGCCGCTGGTCAGGCCGTGCAGAATATGAACATCATGTTTGGTGTGGATGAGAAGAGCGGTCTTGATATGATCTCGGTTCTGCCATGAGTCATCATATCGTCAAAGCCCGTTCCCAGAGACAGTTATTGCTGTTTCGCATCATCGTTGTTGTGGCGATGATCGGCATTGTGTGGGGTGTTTTTGAATACGGTCGCTATCGGGGCGGTTATGATCTTCTGGCGGCGAAGGAGCAGTCATCGGAGCAGCAGCAAAAGATGGATGCCCTGAATCACGAAATTACCCGGCTTCGGGAACAAAAGGCGATTGTTGAACGTAGCAGCGAAATCGAGCAGGAGGCCTCGAAGCAGTTGCAGGGAACGGTCAACGGCCTGCAGGATGAGATCCTGGAGTTGAAGGAGGAACTGGCCTTCTATCGCGGTATTGTCTCCCCCGGGGATGCCACCAAGGGATTGAATCTTCAAAGTTTTGAGTTAAAGCCCGGTAGGGCTGAGCGGACCTTCCACTTCAAGATGGTGCTCACCCAAGTGCTGAGTACCGGCAGTGTCGCTTACGGTAACATTGCCTTCTCGGTGGAGGGTACAGAGCAGGGCAAAGAGAAGGAGTACACACTCGCCCAGCTCAGTGACATAAACAAAGAGCTCCGGTTTCGCTTCAAGTACTTTCAGTCATTTGAAGGGGATATTGCCTTGCCAGAGGGATTTATCCCCAGTAAGGTCAATCTGGTTGTGAAACCGCGCAGCAGAAGGCATAAGCAACTGAACCAGTCCATCGACTGGAGCTTGCAGGAGAGTTAATAGAGATGTTTAGTAAGGCTAACAAGAAGAAATCTTCGCCCAAGGGTAAAAATACCAAGATCGATACGCTTATCGGGCAGAACTCGGAGCTGCAGGGAGACGTTGTATTCAGCGGCGGTCTGCATGTGGACGGTGTTATCAAAGGTAATATCACCGCCGATGACAATAGCGGTTCAACCCTCAGTGTCAGTGAAAGAGGGCTTATCGAGGGCGAGGTCCGGGTACCGAATATCGTCCTCAATGGCAGTGTCAAAGGGGATGTTTACGCCAGTGAGCACATTGAACTTGCCGAAAGGGCTCGTGTCACAGGTAACGTCTATTATAAACTGATTGAGATGGTTCGCGGCTCAGAGGTCAATGGCAACCTGGTTCACCAAGCCGATGAAAGCGCCCCGAGAGCTATTCCAGGCCCGTCATTTTCCGAGGCCAAGGAAGAGGACGAGGATAAGGATAATACTTGACTATTTACCTCGGGATATGATACTTAGTTAAGCAGGCTGCATGTTTACAAACGTTTTGGAGATGTATGATGAGTGATGCAGAAAGCCCGTTGATTTTTAGCGACAGCGCGGCCACCAAGGTCAAATCGCTGATCGAAGAAGAGGGTAACGACAACCTCAAGTTGCGCGTTTATGTTACCGGTGGCGGCTGCTCCGGCTTCCAGTATGGTTTTACCTTTGATGAGAGCATCAATGATGGTGATACCGCGGTGGAGAACAATGGCGTAACCCTGCTGATTGACCCGATGAGTTTCCAGTATATGGTCGGTGCCGAAATCGACTATAAGGAAGATCTGGAGGGCGCGCAGTTTGTGATTCGTAACCCCAACGCGACGACTACATGTGGTTGCGGCTCCTCTTTTTCACCATAGCAGGATCTGTCGAAACAGGCGGATGCCAGCGGCCCTGGTGCGAGAGCACCAGGGCCGCTTTGCTTTGAGGCCATACGACCTATAGGGTCTTGAAGTGGCGTTGGTCCGGCCATATACGTACAATTCCGAAATAATCTACTAATTTGCTAAGGGGTTTTCGCATGAGCGATTATCTGCCAGGACTCGAAGGGGTGCCGGCCACGCGCTCCAACATCTCCGTTATCGATGGGGATAAGGGTATCCTCGCCTACCGAGGTTACCCGATTGAACAGCTGGCGGAGCACAGCACTTTCGAAGAGACCACGATGCTGTTGCTGGATGGTCGTTTGCCTACCGTGGATGAGCTGGCTGAATTTGACAGACAGTTGCGCCAGAATCGCCGGGTGAAGTACAACATCCGTGAGATCATGAAAAATCTCCCGGCCACCGGGCATCCGATGGAGATGTTGCAGACCTCCATTGCCAGCTTGGGGATGTTCTACCCCGGGAATGAGTGTCTGACCGGCTCCCATCTTTGCGAAGACCTCAATTACATTCACCGCATGACAGTGAAGTTACTGGCGCGCATTCCGGTGATCGTTGCAATGTGGCAGCATATCCGTAAGGGGTATGACCCCATCCCGCCGCGTGAGGACCTGACCACAGCAGAAAATTTCCTATACATGCTCAATGGTCACGAACCGGATCCGCTCTTTGCCGAGATTATGGATATCTGTTTGGTGCTGCATGCGGAGCATACGATTAACGCCTCTACCTTTGCCGCACTGGTGGCCGGCTCTACCCTGGCAAGTCCCTACGGTGTCATCGCATCGGCGATCGGGACACTGTCCGGTCCGTTACACGGCGGTGCCAACGAGAAGGTCGTGGATATGCTCAAGGGGATTGGTTCGCCGGAGAATGCCGGTCCCTGGCTGGAGAAGCAGCTGGAGAAGAAGGCCAAGATATGGGGCTTTGGTCACCGCGAATACTCGGTCAAGGACCCACGGGCCAACATCCTGCAGAAGTTGATGGAAAAACTGGCCCACACCAAGGGGGTCAAGCACAGTCGTCTGTTCGATACGGCTCTTGCACTTGAGGAGGTGGCGGAGGAGCGCCTCGGGAGCAAAGGGGTCTACCCCAATGTGGACTATTACTCCGGCATTCTCTATGCGGAGATGGGGATCCCCACCGATCAGTTTACTCCGATCTTCGCCATCTCCCGGGCGGCAGGTTGGCTGGCTCACTGGCGTGAACAGCTGTCGGATAATCGTATCTTCAGACCGACTCAGGTTTATATTGGTGAGCCCGTGCGGGATTACGTCTCAATCGAGAAGCGTTAAGTCGCTTGTTTAAACAGAAAAAGCCGGGCGATGCCCGGCTTTTTTGTGCGCTGATCATCCGTTCCGTTAACAAGCGCTGGGGCGAGGGCCACGCTGCCGCAGGAAGATCAGGCTTACCAGTGCCACAACAGTCAACTGCGCGAGAAGCGTCTCCATGGTCGGGTAGATACCTAACAGGTCGAAGCTTGGCATGGCGATGAAATCGACCGGAAGCCAGCCAGCCTCCTGCAGCCCGGCAACGCCGTGCCCGGCAAACACCACAGCCAGTACAAACAGAATCGCAGCGTTGACACGGAAGACCAGTTTCAGGGGCAGGCGGATGCTGGAGCGCAGGATGATCCAGCCCAGTGCCAGCAGGCTGAATACTGCCGCGAGGATGCCGCCCCACAGTGAGGGCTCGGTACCGGGAGTGGCCTGCAGCCACAATGCCTGATAGAACAGCACGGTTTCAAATACCTCCCGGTAAACTGCAATGAAGGCGATGAAGGTGAGCATCCACAGGGTTTTACCATCGAGAGCCTTTCTCACCTTCACATCAACAAACTCGCGCCAGCGGCTGGTGTGGGTCTTGTCGTGCAGCCAGAAACCAACATAGAGCACCACCGCACAGGCGAGCAGTGCCGTGAGCCCCTCGGTCAGTTCGCGGCCGGCGCCGCTGATAGTGAACAGGTAGTGAGAGACAGCCCAGGTGGCACCGCCCATCAACAGCGCACCAACCCAACCGGCGTGCAGGTAGGGCAGCGTGTCGCGGCGGCCCAGCTTGATGAGCACGGCAGCAATGGCCGCCAGCAGCAGAATCGCCTCCAGCCCTTCACGCAGCAGGATGACATAGGCGCTGACAAAGCCCATTTCAGCGGTCATGGTGTTTTCACTTAACGCCGTTGAGGCTGTATCGAGCTGTGCGATTAGCGCTTCGTAATGTTTCTCCACTTTACCCAAAGGAGCGCCGGACTTAATCAATTCGCGATAGGCGAGCATCGACTGTTCAATACTTTTGGTCATCGCGGCATCGATGCTGGAGAGGGAGGCCTCGCCCAGTTCGAAACCCTCCAGATAGGCCGAGAGGGCCAGCTGGTAAGCCTCTTGGGGATGGTTGTTGCGATAGCTGTGCAGACTGGCACCGAGCTGCTCGCGGGCGATATTCAGGGCGCCGCGACCGCTGGCAATGGCGCGAGGTTCGCCACGCAGGTATGCCAGGACATCGACACCGTCTTGACCGAAGCGCTCTCGGGCCTCGCTTGGGGTCATGCTGGTGAGTGCGGCCAGGTCCGGGATCCAGCGTTGTACCGGAGTATCGTTCCATAGCGCCTGTCCTTCGGCTCGGTCATTGTCTGTGAAAGCGAAATTGGAGATGTAGAAGGCGAGGGCCCAGCGCTGTTCCTTGCTCAGTTTATGAAAAGCGGGCATGGCGGTGCCCTCAACTCCCTGAGTAATGGCAGAGTAGAGGCCCCAGACACTGCGTTCCTGGGCGCGTTCCATGTCCTGGAAATTGATCGGTGGCGGATTGAGCATGGTCGCGTGGGGTCCATCGCCATTGCCAGAGACCCCATGACAGCTGACGCAGTTCTGCGAGTAGAGCTGTTGGCCAGTGATAAGCGAAGGGGAGGTACGGGGAACCAGATTCACGGAGTAGCTGTCAGCCAACTGCGCTGACAGACCCTGTACCAGGGGGGTGATTTGCGCTGGGGGTAGGCGTTTGTCGATGGACTGCTGCAGCTGTTTTGCCTTGGCAACCAGATTGGATTTTACCGCCCGTTGTTCCAGCCCCTGTGTCATGGAGACCACCTGGGTAGCGAACTCTCTCATCTCGTTGTATTCATCGGCGTTGATGACATCGCCGGATCGGACCGTTGCCGGGTAGTCGACGCGGATGTAGTCGAGCATGTGGAGAATCATCTCCGGTCCCGGCGCGGCCAACGCGGGGGACGCAAGGGCAAGCAGTAGCAGTGGTGTGAGATGACGACGCAGCATCCTCGTTAATTTCATGGCAGCTTCCTGGTTGATTCTGATAATCTAAATGATAACGATTATCATTAAATATTAAAGCGAAATGAAATGCAAGCGCTGAGAGAAGTGCTTTATTTTGGCGAGCTGGGGTAAATCGCCCCGAGAATGACCGGCTCAGAGGCGCCGGTGACAGCAGGGAGATTGCCGGGGAGGTGGTGCAGTGTCTGGTGGGCGAGCCATGCAAAGGCCATGGCCTCCATCCAGCGAGGCTCAATGCCTGTTTCCGCACTGCTAAAGACATTCACTGTGGGGAGGTTTGCCTGGAGGCGCCGCATCATGTGGGCATTATAGGCTCCGCCTCCACAGACGATTAACTCCGCACTGCCGGGACAGTATTGGGTGATGGCATCGGCAATGGTTCGGGCGGTTAACTCGCTCAGCGTCGCCTGCACATCTGCCGGCTTGGCGTTCAGTGGCAACCGGGGCCGCAACCAGTCGAGGTTGAAATACTCTCTGCCAGTGCTCTTGGGCGGTGGTCGCTGGAAGTAGGGATCGTCTAGCAGTGTTTGCAGCAACTCGGGGAGGATGTGCCCGCTCATGGCCCACTCTCCATTCTCATCAAAGGGCTCACCACACTGTGTCTGACACCAGCTGTCCAGCAAGATATTGGCCGGCCCCGTATCAAAGCCACTGACCGGTATATGCGAATCGTGAGACAGGATACTGATATTGGCAATGCCGCCGAGGTTGAGGATTACCCGCGTTTTGTCTTCTTCACGGTAGAGGGCACTGTGAAAGGCGGGTACCAGTGGGGCTCCCTGTCCGCCTACCACCATATCGCGGCGTCTGAAATCCGTGACGGTGGTAATTCCGGTCAGTTGAGCGATGGTATTTCCGTCGCCAATTTGCACCGTATAGGAGGGTGAGCTTTCCGGCGAGTGCCGGATGGTTTGTCCATGACTGCCGATGCCTTTTACCTGGGTGGCTGTGACAGCGCTCTGTTTCAGAAGCGTATCGATGGTCTCCGCACTGAATTGCCCCAGTTGCCGGTCTGCCTGGGCACTGCGTTCTATTTCGTTAGTATCAGGCGTTGTGAGGGCGATAAGCTGTTGGCGAAGCTCTCGGGGGAGGGGGCGGCTTATGCTGGTTTCAAGGTGAGGTGTAGTCGTGGAGAGGTCCACCAGCACGGCATCCAGCGCATCCATGCTGGTGCCTGACATCAAACCAATATAGTACTCAGGCATGATGATGGCCTGTCAAAGTTATCGTGTGGAGGCGTCGGCCAGCTGGGTGCGCTTGAATACATCAAGTTGTGACAGTAGCTGACGAGACTGCTGCATGAAGTCAGCCTTGTACTTGGTTGCGATAGGCTGTGCGTCTGGCAGTTTGACCGTCAACGGATTGCGATGAACACCACTGATGCGGAACTCATAATGCAGGTGCGGGCCGGTGGCCAGACCGCTGGCACCGACGTAGCCGATGATCTGACCCTGTTTGACCCGGCTGCCGCTGCTGACGCCGCGGCGGTATTTGGACATGTGGGCGTAGAGGGTGGTGATGTGATTGCCATGGCGCAGGATCACGGTATTGCCGTAACCGCCCTTGCGTCCGCGGAAGATAACCTTGCCATCGCCAGAGGCCTTGATCGGTGTGCCGGTTGCAGCGGCATAATCCACACCCTGGTGCGGCCGTTTTCTGCCCAATACGGGGTGATAACGGGCAGTCGTGAATCGGGATGAGATACGGCGGAAATCGACCGGGCTGCGAAGGAAGGCCTTACGCATGCTCCTGCCATCAGGGGAGAAGTACTCACTGTCACCATTCGGGTCGGTATAGAGCACTGCACGATAGTTTTTGCCGCGATTGGTGAATTCAGCAGCCAGTATCTTGCCATCGCGGAGCTTTTCTCCGTCCAGGTACTGCTGTTCGTAAAGCAGGGAAAACTTGTCGCCTTTGCGAATATCCAGGGCAAAATCCACATCCCAACCGAAGATATTCGCCATCTCCATAACAATGTTGTCGGACAGTCCGGCGTCATGACCGCTTTGGTATAGGGAGGTCTCGATCTCACCGGCGGCATGAGTCAGGCGTATCTCAACCGGGTGTTCGATAAGGTGGCTGTTAAAGCCTTCACCCTGGCGGGTGACCATCAGGGTCTTTTCCGGTGAAAGGGTATATTTTATCGCCTGCAGCTGGTGGTCCCTGATCTGGAATTGAAGCTGTTTGTCCGGTCGTAAGGCGGTGACAAGTTGTTTACCCTTATCCGCTTTGACAACAGCGAGAAGCTGTTGTGGGCTCAACTCCAGCTTGTCAAAGATGCGTGAAAGGTTGTCTCCGGAGTGGATGGTAACGGCTTGCCAGGGCAGATCCTCTTCGAGCTGGCTGTTAACAATGTGTTGGGCGCTTTGATGCTCGGGCGGTGGCAAGGGAAGATCGAGTATCTCTTCGTGCAGCGATTGGCTGGCTGAGGGAGTGTCAGACTCGGCAATCTGACGTGTCGCTTCAGCCTCGTGGGTGGGGCTGAGGAGTGCGGCAAAACCTACCACGACCGAAGATATGGCCAAAAGATGGAGGTGTTTACGCTGCAGACGCGGCACGGTTTTGCTTGCCCTGGCGTCGTGCTTTTTGTAATCCCGGTTTAAGTAGTTGCTGTAATTCACGGATATTTCTCGAAAAGTTTACCCAAACATACCCCTATATAAGTAGCGGGTCAATGATCTGCATCGCATTCTGTAGCGAATTTTTCTGCTGTGGTAATCTAGCGCCATTTTTGATGTCGGGAGTAAAGGCATGGCAACGATTGAGGAAGCGCTGGCCCAGGTCAAGCGCGGTGCGCACGAGATCCTGGTCGAAGAGGAGCTGGTCGCCAAGCTCAAAGAAGACCGTCCGCTGCGGATTAAGGCGGGTTTCGACCCTACCGCACCGGATCTCCATCTGGGGCACACGGTGCTGGTCAACAAGTTGCGCCAGTTTCAGGACCTGGGGCATGAGGTGATGTTCCTCATTGGCGATTTCACCGCAATGATCGGTGACCCTACCGGGAAGAGCGCTACCCGGCCGCCCCTCTCGCGTGACCAGGTGATTGAGAATGCCAAGACTTACGAGCATCAGATATTCAAGATCCTCGACCCGGAAAAGACCACTGTGCTGTTTAACTCCTCTTGGATGGGAGAGATGTCTGCTGCCGATTTGATTCAGCTGGCGGCCAAGCATACCGTGGCGCGGATGCTGGAGCGGGACGATTTCGACAAGCGTTATAAGAGTGGCCAGTCCATTGCCGTGCACGAGTTCCTCTACCCGCTTGTGCAGGGGTATGACTCAGTGGAGATGAGGGCGGATGTGGAACTCGGCGGTACCGACCAGAAATTCAACCTGTTGGTGGGGCGCCAGTTGCAGGAGGCCTACGGGCAGAAACCCCAGGTCACGTTGACCATGCCGATCCTGGAGGGGCTGGACGGGGTGCAGAAGATGTCCAAGTCGCTCAATAACTATGTTGGCATCAACGACGCCCCGGACGATATGTTCGGCAAGCTGATGTCCATCTCCGACGATTTGATGTGGCGGTATTTCGAACTGCTCAGCTTCCGCCCGATGAGCGAGATCGAGGATTTCCAGAAGGAGATCCAGCAGGGTAAGAATCCGCGGGATATCAAATTCCTGCTGGCCGAGGAGATCATCGCCCGTTTCCACGACGAGACTGCGGCGACCAAGGCGCGGGAGAATTTCATTGCCCGTTTTCAGAAGGGAGCCATGCCGGAGGATATCCCGGAGCTGACCATCAGCGCCGACGAGCAGACCATTCCTATTGCCAACCTACTGCGGCAGGCCAAACTGGTCCAGAGTACTTCCGAGGCGATGCGCATGATCCAGCAAGGAGCAGTACGTATTGACGGTGAGCGCATTGAGGACAAAAAACTGGCCATTGAGATCGGTACCTGCCAGGTCTACCAGGTGGGCAAGCGCCGTTTTGCCCGTGTCAGTGTTGTTTGAGCCGCCGCGACATAGGCTGCGAGCGCTAAGTCGTTGAATTTTTTGTGTCTATTAAAAAAATTGATGAATTATGAAATTTTTTGTTGCGTAAGCGAAAACGGTGCGTATAATGCGCAGCTTCTTCGGCACTGACGCCAAACGGCACAGCCCGAAGGACGGGGGAAAACACTCCCTCCGGGTGAAGAAAATCAAGGGTTTTCGACACCAAATTCAACTCAAAAATGAGTTGACAAATTTTGGAGTGTCGGTAGAATACCGGCCTCTTCGCTGGACAAGTTCAGCGGCGCTCTTTAACAATTTGGCTAAGTAATTTGTGTGGGTACTCCGTCGTAGCTTGCGAGTGCAAGATATCGACGAAGATACCTTACCTGTCGAAAGACAGGGTCGGCGCTTCGTTGAAAAAGGTTTGGTCTCCTAAAGACCGAAAACTTTTG